>CAYNRM010000001.1:0-10872 GCA_964399555.1 uncultured Gammaproteobacteria bacterium
TCTTCTTTCTCCTGGATTGGATCAACTTCCTTGATAATAATAGACCCCTCATACGGCCATGATTTAACTTTGGTTTTCGAAAATGCTTCTATAAACCGCAAATTATATTTCATCGGGATTTCTTTACCCGCACAAACCCCTTTGCATCTGCCCAACTGGTAATTAAAACAAGCGCCTTTCGTTTTCTGAAGTCCTAAAAACTTATCACACAAATTATGCTCTTTAGCTAGAAGTGTCAAAGTCTCTTTTGCCTGTCTTTTATTCTTAAAAACCGCCATTATACTTTCTAAATTATTAATATCAGGAGCATCAGTTTCCTGAATCTCTATCGTATAGATCCTGCCTGCCCCGCCGAGCTTCAGCGATGTGGGGTCCGCCTCTTTTTTAACAGCTGTGATCATCTTCTCTCTATAGCGCAGCCTTCTATTATATAGAGGCATCAATTTCTTAATTTTTTCCGATTCTTTTAAAAGCGCCCCCAACTCTCCCGCAGTCTGGATAAACTCCATACTTTCAGTCGTATTATAAATCTTCATTTCCGACGAATCTCCGGTACTCAAAGAAAAATGCGATAAAACCCTGTCCCGAATGTTCTTGGACTTACCAACATAAAGTGGCTGCCCGTTTTCACCATAAAAAATATAAACCCCCGCAGATTCCGGAATATCTGAATACTTAAAATCTTTTAACTTAGGTGGAATGTTAGGCTTCTTAATAATATGTGAAACAGCTTGAGTTAATTTCTCGAAAGGAAAAACAGTTTGGATTTTTTGATAAAACTCCCAAAGAATCTTAGCATCAGAAAAAGCCCGATGCCTATTTTCAATCTCAAATTTAAATCGCTCAATAATACTATCTAAATTATGATGCCTAAATTCAGGATAAAGCAGCCGTGATAACTTAACTGTACAAAGCTGCTTTTGAGTAAACCGCTGCCCGAATCGCAAAAATTCCTGCTTCAAGAACCCGTAATCAAATCTGGCATTATGTGCCACAAAAACAGTATCCTCAAAATAATCCATCAACTCGTCTTTAATATCAAAAAACGAAGGTGCTCCTTCCAGATCCGCCGCACTAATTCCAGTCAGGTTTGTTATCTCCGGAGGCAAAGCGCGGTCGGGGTTCAAAAACGTCTGATAAGTCCGCTCCAATTTATTATCCCGAACCTGCAAAATCCCAATCTCAATAATCCGGTCAAAAGTAATCGATCCTCCAGTAGTCTCAATATCAACAAAAGTCAGATTCTTGGGCAGGTCCATAATGTAACGTAAAGAACCCAAATACTAGAATCTTTGCAACAATAATGCAAGTCCAAACGTCATTGCTCAAAAGCCGGCACTTGGCAAGTTCTGCGGTTGATTTTTCACTACTTTAAAGCTAATCTATATTCATGAAAGTTTACTTAGCTACAGATCACGCAGGATTTGAACTCAAAAATAAAGTTGTTGAGTTCTTAAAAAAGGAAGGCTACGAAGTTGAGGACTGTGGGCCGGAAACTTACGATAAAAATGACGATTATCCTGATTTCATATCTAAAGCTGCATTAAAAGTTTCAGAAAACCCTGATGATTTTGGAATAGTTTTCGGCGGTTCAGGCCAGGGTGAAGCAATTGTCGCCAATAAATTCAAAAACGTCAGATGCGCTCTTTTCTACGGTCCAATTATCCCGCCAATCGCAACCGATATTTCTGGTAAGGAAAGCGATGATCCTTACGAAATGTTAAGACTAACCCGCGAGCACAACAATTCCAACATGCTCTCAATCGGCGTCAGATTTATGAGCGCCTCCGATGCCATGAATGCTATAAAATTGTTCCTAAATTCAAAATACTCAGGTGAAGAGCGCCATGCCAGAAGAATTGAGAAGATTAAGAAGTTAGAGAGAAGTCTATAAGTAGTATTCTGTATTTTCTCGCTTAGCTCGAAAGATAGTTCAGAAGCTGCTTATTTTTCGAATGAAATGAGAAAATACCTAAAGTACATAATATGACCCAAATTATTCCCGCTATCCTGGATAAAACTCCTGAAGAATTTAAAAAGCACGTAGAGCAGCTTCAAAATTCCCATACCTTTCAGGAAGGCTGGATTCATATCGATTTCGCTGACAATAAATTTGTTCCCAACGAAACCATCGGGGTTGATGTCATTGAAAAATACCCAACAACTCTCCAAAAAGAAGCCCACCTTATGGTAAGCAATCCCCTAAAATGGATTGAAGACCTAAAAAAAGCCGGGTTTAAACGTGTTGTTTTTCATTTTGAATCTGAAGATAATCCGGGCGAAGTCATAAAATCAATTAAAGAATCTGGAATGGAGGCAGGAATCGCTATAAATCCTGATACGAAAATCGATCAACTAGAGCCTTTTAAAGATAAACTTGACCAGATCTTAATCATGGGAATTGTCCCGGGATTCCAGGGTCAACCCTTTATTCCTGAAACAATCCAAAAAATAAAAGCCTTAAAATCTAAAAACTGGCCCGTCGTTATTTCTATAGATGGCGCAGTCAGAGACACTAATGCTAAAAGCCTGATTGAAGCCGGAATTGATCAGTTAGTCTCCGGTTCGTACTTATTAATAGGTGACATCGATGAAAATATAGAGAGAATCTGGGAAGCTATCTCCTAGTTTCGTTATGTCATAATAATTGAACATGAGCCTTTTTAACCGCCACAAAAAATCAAAAGAAAAAGCCAAGCACATCCAGAATGTAGCCATTTTCGGCTACGCTAATTTAGGCAATAAAGAAGGTCTCTTCCATGAAGTTTTCAAAGTATCCAAAAAATTAGCCGAGGCAGGATATACAGTTGTTGATGGTGGGGGACCAGGAGTCATGCTTGCCGCATCAATGGGAGCTAAAGAAGGCGGAGGTAAAGTCATCGGCGTAACTTTATACCCTAAAGACATGAAAAACTTCGAGGGTAAAGACCCTGAGAATTTATTAGATAAAGAAATAAAAACCGAGACCTATGTTGAAAGAACTCTAGAGCTAATGAAACAAGGCCAGGTCTATGTGATTTTCAAAGGGGGAACCGGCACAATCTCCGAATTCGGCATGGCCTGGGGCTTAGCCAGATTATACTTCGGCCACCACAAACCCCTTATTCTCTACGGCAAATTCTGGAAAAAAATAATAGACGCCTTCCGCGAAAACATGTTTCTCCGCCCTGAAGAAGACAAAGTCTACAAAATAGTCGACACCCCCGAAGGAGTCCTCGAGGCCATCAACGAATTCGAAAAAGAAATCGAAAAAGGCGAACACGGCGACCATCTCAAAGCCTCAACCGAAGGCTTCAGTCTGTAAGCTGGAATATAAAATTATGGAAAGAAAAACCAGTCCGAGGCGCGCTGAGAATGCTGCTGGACGGATTATAGTCGAAGATGAGGGAGTAGCTCCAGCTGGAGTTAGATTAAACCGTCAACCCCAAGTTATTGATCAAGGAAATATGTTGGCAGAAATGTCAAGGCTCTTAGGGCCAAAGTTTGCAAACGCTTTTATTCTAGATTATTTGAAATGGTTAGATTTATCTCGACAGGAAGCTATCCGGCACGATAGAGGAGTTAAAGTCTCCACAGTAATTATTTTGGAAGAAACAAAACAATAAAAGACAAATCTAGGATCGGACGATCCTTATAGTCAAACCGTGGTACACTAAAAAGATGCAGCTATCTCCTCATAGTGTTAAAGATCTCGAACTAAAAGCCAATCAAATCCGCGTTGATATTATCAAAATGCTAGTCGAAGCCGGTTCAGGTCATTCCGGCGGACCCTTAGGCTTGGCGGATATTTTTACAGCCCTTTTCTTTAAAGAGTTAAATATAAATCCGGAAAAACCCGACTGGGAAGAGCGTGATCGTTTTGTTTTATCCTGCGGACATACGTGTCCAGTTATGTACGCCACCATGGCCCGCCGCGGTTTTTTCCCCATTGAAGAACTTAAAACTTTGCGTAAGCTGGGCAGTAGATTACAGGGTCATCCCCATCGTGAAGCTCTACCTGGTTTAGAAACTACCTCAGGCCCTCTAGGTTCAGGATTATCCCAAGCCTCCGGAATGGCTTTAGCCGGAAAAATGGATAACAAACCCTGGCGTGTTTATTGCGTCACCTCAGATGGCGAACACCAAGAAGGCAACACTTGGGAGGCAGTTATGTTTGCCGCCGGCCACAAGCTAGGAAATCTAACCGCCATAATGGATCGCAATAACATGCAAATCGACGGCCACACCGAAGACATCATGCCTCTGGACCCAGTCGCCGAAAAATACCGCGCCTTTAACTGGAATGTAATCGAAGTAAATGGCCACAACTTCGAAGAAATAATCGACGCCTGCCAATCCGCCAAAACCATCTACGACAAACCCACCATGATCATCGCCAACACCATCCCCGGCAAAGGCGTCAGCTACATGGAAAACCGCTACGAATGGCACGGCTCCCCCCCCGACGCCATGGACATCTCCGGCGCCCCAGCCAAAGGTGAACAAGCAAAAGACGCTTTAAAACAATTAAAAGATATTGAAGAAAGAGTAAAATCTTAGCATGGGAGAACTGATCAACGACAATTCAATTGTTATATTTGTTTTCAGTTTAACTACGTTCATTTCGTTTTACTTTTATCAAAAATATTTAGCAGGTTATGGCGGAAGAACGCCTGGGTTTAGCGATAATTTTAAAATGAGGTATTTTAGTTTAGACGACATTGTATTAATACCACCGGGGAGAGCCTCAAAACAACAAAAAAACTATCTATTGTTTGAATCTATTTCCGCAGCGTTTATTTCTTTGGTAATGTTATGGGTATTAATTATTTAATTATCAATGAACACAACATTAAACCCAAAATTATTTGATGAAGATATTGAGCAGGTTCCTTCTAGGAACGGATTTGGGGAAGGCTTAGTTATTGCCGGTGAAGAAAATCCAAATGTCGTCGGCCTTTGCGCAGATCTCACAGAGTCCACCCGCATGGAAGCCTTCAAAAAGAAATTCCCTGAACGGTTTGTCGAAGTCGGTGTCGCCGAACAAAACTTAGTAACTGTAGCCTCCGGCATGGCGCACGAAGGCAAAATCCCGTTCACTTCTTCGTATGCCACATTCTCCCCAGGCAGAAACTGGGAACAAATACGCACTACAATCTGCTATAACAACCAACCAGTAAAAATAGTCGGCTCTCACGCCGGAATCTCAGTCGGCCCAGACGGCGCTACTCACCAAGCATTAGAAGACATCGCCTTAATGCGCGTACTTCCTAACATGGTTGTGGTAGTTCCGGCTGATTCAATTGAGGCTAAGAAAGCCACAATAGCTATAGCCAAAAACGGTAAACCTAGCTATATCAGGCTCTCAAGAGATAAAGTTCCAGTAATCACCACTGAAAACTCACCCTTCGAAATCGGCAAAGCCGAAGTTCTAAACCAGGGCAAAGACGTCACAATAATAGCCTGCGGGCAAATGGTCTACATGGCTTTAAAAGTAGCAAAAGTGCTGGAAGAGGATAAAATAAGTGTTCGGGTAATAAATAACCACACTATCAAACCCTTAGATACAAAAACAATTCTCAACGCTGCCGAAGAAACAGGCGCCATAGTCACAGTAGAAGAGCACCAAATTGCCGGAGGAATGGGGAGCGCCATAGCCGAAGTAGTATCTGAGTCCTTCCCTGTCCCTATAAAAAGAATCGGCATTGAAGACTCCTTTGGGGAGAGCGGTTCAACCAAAGAACTCATGGAAAAATTCGGCTTAACAGAGGATCATATTAAACAGGCAGTCCTGGAGGTTCTTAGGAGAAAAAGGCGTGTGTAGTTTATGCCAGGTTGCCACCATCCCTTTAGAATTCCTCTTTTCACTTCTAATGCTGGCAATTTCTTATTTCATAATGCTCTCCCAAATGGCAATTATGTTTATAACCCGCTTCATTGAATACAATATACGCAAGTTCACAAAAAGTTAGTGGTTTACAGACCTATATCTATTGTGTAGAATCTTAAAAACAAACGTATGGATAAGAGTGAGCCTACTTCTTTCATTACCACCCCAGTCTCAATTCTAATCGGATCGATTCTGATTGCTATTTCTATTCTTATCTCAGGCGGTGCAGTCAAAATCAAGGGTTTTAATTCTGGGACAACCGCTCTAGGCCCTTCAGCCTCAGCTGCTCCGGCCGCAATCGCTCCTGCAGGCGAACCAACAGGTCCTGTTAAAGTTTCAGTGGACGACGACGCCGTCTTAGGTAATCCTGAAGCACCTGTTACTATCGTTGAATTCTCGGACTACGAATGTCCTTTTTGTAAAAGACACTATGAAGACACCCACGCTCAAATCAAAAAAGAATACATCGATACAGGAAAAGTTAAGTTAGTGTTTAGAGATTTGCCTCTTTCCTTCCATGACCCTCTCGCAACTACACAGGCAATCGCAGCAAATTGCGCTAGGGAACAAGGAAATGACGAAACTTACTACAAAATGCACGACGCCCTTTTCGAAACAACTACCTCTAACGGCAGTGGCATGACTATGGATCAACTTTACGGACTGGCTGGAAAAATTGGCATCAATGCCGACAACTTTAAAACATGTATCGATAGCAAAAAATACGCTGATGAAGTTGCCAAAGATTTAAATGATGCTGGAATAGTCGGAGCTACCGGAACTCCAAGTTTTGTAGTTGGCAAATCAGGCCAAGAGATCGAAGGTAAATTAATCGTCGGAGCTCAACCATTTGCCGCTTTCAAAGCTGCAATTGACCCACTCCTTCAGTAATCTCCAGGCTTTTTGTGATATATTAAAGACTCTGCTATGAATTTTGATCCGGATAAAGACTTTATCATTTTTAATGAACTCCTAAAAAAACGTCCTGAAATAACAACCGATTCCTTAAAAGCTAGCCTTAAAGATTATTATCTGCCCTTTGTCGAAAAACTCCTCAAGCTTGATGAACAGTTAGGTAAAGACAGGGGAACGGTGGTTGGGGTTTCCGCTATTCAAGGCGCCGGCAAAACTACTCAAGGTGAAATTATGGAAGTTCTATTAAAACACTTCAACAAAACTTCAGTCAGTCTCTCAATAGACGACCACTACATTACTCATAAAGAATTGGTTGAGTTAAGAACTAAAGACTCCAGGTTTATCAGAAGGGGAGTGACTCATGATATCTCTTTAGCAATGAAAAATATCGAGGACTTGGTAAATTTTTCTGATACCCCGGTTCTTGTTTCTGGCTACGATAAGGGAGCTCAAAAAGGTGATGGCGATCGCTTCGCATTCGTTAATCCTGTGGAAAATCTAACAATCAAAGCTAAAGTTTTTGAAGAGGAATTGGTTATTAATAAAGTCCCGGAAAAAGCTCACGCCCTCAAACTAATTTCTTTAACTTACGGAAATCAAAACATTCCTCTTCCGGAAAATATGGGTACTGACATCCCCATCCACCCTCAATTCCTACCTCAGGATCTCTGCAATTTTCTAATGCGAGTTGAGAACCAAGTAATTACTGTTTCCAAAACCGGTGACGATGTTTACTTCATCGGAGGCTCAGATATGAGTATTCCCGCATCCTCACTTCCAAAAAGCTGGCATCTCATCCCCGAAAAACCCGACTTTATCTTTTACGACGGATGGATGGTAGGCGCTAAAAAAGTCGAAGACGAGTCTATTTTTGATTCCGGACTCCCGGCTCTTGAAAAACCCGAAGACCGCGAATTCGCCAAATTCATAAATAAAAAACTCGAAAGTTATGACCCCCTCTGGAAGTTAATTAATTTCATGAACGTCCTCTATGTAGTCGATTACAACATCTCCCTAAAATGGCGTGACCAGGCCGAAGAAGTTTTAAGACAAAAAGGCGCCGGCATGACCCACGACCAAATAATCGAATTCGTCCACTATTTCTGGAGATCCGTCCACCCCGCCATCCAAATCAAAGCCCTCGCCCAAGACCCGGAAACTGATCAGGTGGTTGTTATTAATGACGATCATTCTATAAAAGATGTTTTGAAGCCTGAAGAAGTCCATAGTAAGTATGCCTAATACCAATGCCCAATTTCGTCATTGCGAGATCACGAAGTGACGAAGCAATCTCATAACATGTACGACTTAATAACCATTGGAGACACAGTAATCGATACTTACCTGCCGATTGATGACGCCCAAATCCTCGATAAGGATGGAACTAAATATTTAGGTTTGAAATATGGTTTCAAAATCCCGGTTGAAGAAGGCATATCAGTTGTTGCTGGTAATGCAGCTAATAACGCCGTCGGAGCCTCGCGTTTAAAACTTAAAACCGCAATCTATACCAATGTTGGAAATAAAGATGATGAGCAAGACGACGATCGCATTAAAGCTAAATTAAAAAAAGAAGGCGTCGATATTCGATACGTTGCTGAAACCGACGACCTACCCTCAAATCATAATATCGTCCTAACTTTTAAAGGTGAGAGGACTATTCTAGTCCACCATCAGCCTTTTAAATTCGAACTCCCGGATCTAGATAAATCAAAATGGGTTTACCTAACCTCAATGGCCCCTAACTACATTGATACTCCCGTAATCAACCAATTAATAAACTATATTGAAAGATCCGGCGCCAAATTGGCCTACCAACCAGGCACCTTCCAGGTAAAACTAGGCTCAAAACGCCAACATCATATTCTATCCCGGGTAGATTTCTTTGTTCTCAATGTCGAAGAGGCCATCCATTTTCTGGGCCTTGAATCAAAAACTCCTGTCCCAATGAAAGATCTTTTATTTAAACTGACTGAGCTAGGTCCAAAAAAAGTCGTTATCACCGACGGCGGCAAAGGCTCCTTCGGTTTCGACGGCGAAAAGTACTTTCAACTCGAATGCTTCCCGGCCAAACTAGTAGAAATGACCGGAGCCGGCGACGCCTATGCGACCGGAGTGGTCGCTGGTATGTCCCACGGCCATTCTTTGAAAGAATCAATGCGCTGGGGCGCCGCCAACTCCGCATCAGTAGTAGAGTTCATGGGCTCCACAACCGGCCTTTTGAGCCTAAATAAAATGCAGGAGAGACTAAAAGAAAACAAAAAAATCATTGCAAAAGAGATTTAAACGCCCTCATCTTCTCAGAATCTAATTTAGCCTCTAAAGCATTAACAGTTAAATGAATATCCGGTAGTTGCCTCGTAGCTAAAAGCTCAATAAACTCATCAAAATCCACAAATTTAAGCTCAATTTTCTCTCCACCATCTAAATTTTGTTCAGCAACTTTCTTACAACCACGCGCCACATAAGTAAAAATCTCCCATTCCATTTTTGTAAATGGTTGGATACGGTCATATAAAACCCAATCACCTGACGCATATCCAGTTTCTTCCAGTAACTCACGTTTTCCAGCAGCTAAAGGATCCTCTCCTTCGTCAATTTGCCCTCCAATCATACTTAAAAAAGGTTCGCGAGCAGGTTGCTCCTGATCACATATTATTATTTTGCCATCCTCAGTTACCGGAATAATTATCACAGTATCGGGCCGTTTGAGTCGTTCAAAAGTGTGAGTTGTGCCGTCATACATTGGCTGTTCCCACTGATAAATATCGAAAATCATACCACCAAAAACTTTTTTAGCTTGCCCCGGAATCTTGCTTTTCATAATTAATACCCTCGACAGTAAATGTATTATATGCCACACTAACTTCAATGCCCATATTAAATCAAAAAGGTTTAGCTCCTATAGTGATAGTAGGCCTTGTTCTTCTAGGGGCCTTAACTATTGCAGGCACGTATTTTGCCCTAAACTTTACTCAAACATCAGAAAAGGCAGTTAATCCCTCCCAAAATCAACAAGCTGTAACCGAAACAATAGCCGTAGAGCAGGTTAAAGCCGCCAACGAAAAATCTCTTCTAGGTATGGAAGGCGTCGAGAAGGTTGAAGTAGGGGAGAAAGACGGCAAGCCCTGTGTCGTGGTATTTACCTTTAAAGAAACGGACGAACTCCAAAATTTGGAGAATAATGGGCTGGGAGGCTATGAAGTTGTAGTAGAGAACTCCGCCCAAACCCATTAATTCATTATTGTAAGTTCTATTAAATTTTGCATATACTGATAATTAATGCCTGATCTCTCTAAATTCCAAAAAGACGGAAAATTCTTAATGCTAGCCTTCGACCACCGCGGTAGTTTCAAAAAACTGATGAATCCGGAAAACCCTGATTCAATAACCGATGAGGCAGCAATTTCCTTAAAAAAAGAAATAATAGATTCCCTAAGAGGCCAATTTTCAAGCATTTTAGTCGACGAACAAACCGGCCTCAAAGCCTACGAGCCCCGCGATGTTCCGTATCTTTTACCCATAGAAAAAACCGGCTACGAAACCACCGGCGAAGAACGCCTAACTGAACTAGGCACCTCTGTTCAGGCCTTGAAAGATGCCGGTGCCGCAGGCTGCAAAATCTTAGTTTGGTTTAACCCCTACGTTGAATCTGCACAAATTCAACTGGAAATCTCTAAAAAAGTTATGGATGACTGTAAAGCGTTGGATTTCCCCTATTTTCTGGAAATCAGAACTTATGACGGCAACCGTGAAGCCGATAAAATGGAGGATGATGAGCGCGAAAAAATAATTCTCGAATCAGTAAAAATGTTCCTCAGGCACGACATTTACCCTGATGTCTACAAGCTCGAATACCCCGCCGGGGCACTAGCCTGCCAGACTATATCCGCAGCCCTTCAACTAACCGAAAGAGAAATCCCCTGGATCCTCCTCACCATGGGCTCCTCCTTCGACGACTTCGTCTCCCAACTAAAAGAAGCCAGCATTCGTGGCTGCAAAGGCTTCCTAGCCGGCCGCGCCGTCTGGCAGGAAGTCTGCTCCATGCAAGGGCAGGAAAAACAAAAGTTTCTAAAGGAAACTTTACC
>CAYNRM010000001.1:10972-35401 GCA_964399555.1 uncultured Gammaproteobacteria bacterium
GGATTAAAAATCCCCTTAGGATCAAAAATCTTCTTAACAGCTTTAAACAGATTGAGCATCTCAGCCCCATACATCTTCTCCAAATATGCCCCCCTAACCAATCCATCATTATGCTCAGCCGCCATCGATCCCCCAAACTCAAAAACCAAACTAAAAACCTTTTCCTGGATCTCAGGAATCAGATCCCTCATCTCTTTTTTATGCATATCCATCAAAGGAATAATATGAAAATTCCCATTCCCAATATGCCCGGCAATTGTATAAATAATTTTCTTACGGTATTGAGCCATAACTTTCTGTAGTCTGGGCAAAAATAATGGTAACTTTTCAACCTGAACCACAATATCATCAATAAAAGGTGCAGTTCTTAGAGTTTTTCCGGAGTGATGCCTTAAAATATTGAAACTGTCTCTTCTTAAGATCCAATATTTATCTGAGTCGCCCGCAGGCACAACTCTGGTCGTAATTTTACTGAATTTTTTGAGTGATTCATGTGCCGCCTCCGCCTGGTTAGTAACCTCCTCAACCGAATCTCCGGTAAATTCTGCAATCAAAACAATCTTTGGTAATTTCCTAAAAAGATCCCGCATAAACCCGGGCAGTAATTTAAGTTGCACAGGATCAGAATTATGCTTCTTAAAATCCTCTTTAAAATCCGGAATAAATCTATATGAAAACTTAATAGTCTGATCATCAAAACACTCAAAACTCTCAGGCTTAAACTGTAAAACATCCAAAACCACTTTATCGAGCTGATCTAAAGACCCAAGTTCAACCTCAAGCATCGCTTTTTGAGTTTTAGGCTTAACAAGCTGAAATTTTATCTCAGTAACTATCCCGAGGGTGCCTTGAGATCCTACAATCAATTTATTCAAATCAAAAACCTGCCTCTGTGCATCCCAAACGTTCCATAGATACAAACCAGTTGAATTCTTAGAAGTCAGCGGCCTATGTTTCTGAATTAATTCCCAATTCCTCTCAATTAACCCAGAAACCTGCTTATATAATTTCCCCTCAAAACTCCTATCTTTAACTTTAGCTTCAAGTTCTCTCTTTGTTAAAGGCTTAATTGTATGTTCTTCGCCATCAGAAAGGACCACTTTAAGCTCCTTAACCCATCTTTCCGTCTGTCCATAACTCAAAGTTTTCTCTCCGGCCGAATTATTTCCCACCATCCCGCCAACAGTATTTAATTCTCGGGACGATGTATAACATGGCAAAAGCAGATTCTTCTTAAGTGTCTCCTTCTCAAAGTTCCTATAATAAACTCCAGGCTCAGTAATTGCATAATCCTCCCCAACTTTAATAACCTTATCAAAATACTTAGTCATATCTAAAACCAATGACTCTGATAAAGGCCCTCCAGACATACAAGTCCCGGCAGATCGGGGAGTGAGTGACAAATCTATCTCCTGATGATCATCAACAAACTGAACCAAAGCCTGTATATCCTCAGAATCTTTTGGAGCAATCACCAAAGCTGGCCTAACTACAAAAATGGACGCATCTTTAGAGAAGGTATCCAACACATCAGGCGTATCAATAACATCCCCCCGCACTACCTTTTGAATCTGAGTTTTTAAATCCATTAATCCATCATAAAGGCTGTCAGCCATCAGAAACAACCCCTAAAAAAAGACCTATAGATTTGATTATTAACCCATAGTATGTTATGATATTCAGCTCAGTTAAAGCTACTTAGGCTCAAAACTGATCAAATATGATACAAACAATCTTAGTCTCATCTCTTCTAATTTCAAACGTAGCCTTCACTCAAGCTGAATTCCCCACCACAGCCTCAGCTCAGCTTAAAACTGAAGCTACACAGGCTCAAATAGTCTTAGGCTCAAGGACTATGTCTCTAAATACTAGATATGGTGGAGTGGATTTGCCAGAAAACGTCTACAAAGACAACATATTGCTCAACTTAGCCTATCTTTCAGGTTCGGTTAAGTCTAAAAATGACATTAACTGGGATAAATTAAAGCAACCTAAATCTCGTGAATTCACTCTTGAACCAGGCCAAATCTTCGCCTATCACGATCTAATTGACGATCAATATAAAAAAGACGTAGCTGTGACAGTTCACACCAATTTTGGTGCCGGCGACGGTTATAAATTTGAAGGTGGTTTATACGGAATGGGCGTCTGCCATTTAGCCTCATTAATGCATTGGGCTGCCCTCGATGCCGGTTTAGAATCTATTGCTCCAAGCAACCACGACTTTTACCCAATCCCGGAAATTCCAAAAGAGTTTGGAGTAGCAATTTTCAACAGCCCTGACTCCCCAGAGGCCTCTGCCAAACAAAATTTATACATAAAAAACACTCTTGATTCAAAAATAGCATTTAAACTCGACTATGACGGGGTAAATCTTAAAGTGAGTATTCTAAAGTAACCGAATCAATGCACATGCACCCGGGTTCCGGGATTCTCGACACTAGCCCTTAAGACATTTTTACCGGGTTCAAGCACCGGCCCCGTCCATTCAAATAAATCTGCCACCTCAGCTAAAGGCGAATTAACGCACCCATGGCTCATCGGATTTCCAAAGTTACTATGCCAATAAGCCCCATGAATCGCATACCCTTGATAGAAAAACATGTTGTGGGGAACATTAGGAAGGTAATAATATGTACCCAAAGCTTTAGAACCGCCTTTCATCGCCTGTGACCTGGTTTTATACCATATCCGGAAATCCCCTTTAGGCGTCTTCGCCCATTTGCCTGAAGAAATTAAGAACTCTTTAACTACCCTGTCTCCCTCAAAAGCCCTCAATTTCTGCTCAGATAATGAAACATCAATCCATTTCTCCTCCCCAGCAGCATTAGTTGTGCCTAAGACTCTAATATCGGTAATCGTTGCACTTTTTATAGCTTGTGCTAAAGAATTTTTTGGATAATCAATCGACTCATTATTAAAGTAAGCAAAATTTGCTGATTCATCAAACTCGCCCTTAGATAGTGTATCAACATCGCAACAGGAAGTAGTAGTATCACCGGAAATACCTAACCCGTAAGCAACCTCCCTTTTTAAAGGGGTATAATTAGCCAAACCAATTACTACAGTAAAAACAGCCAGGACAGGCAGGAATCTCCACATATATCCATTTTGATGTTAACTAGTATAATAAGTCAAGACTCTGCAATTAATTATGAAAATCCACTGGTTTTTTAAAGTACTTTTTGTTTTTACCACTCTTTTCTTGATATGGGTAATTTTTTACTACGGTCTCCCGAAGCTATTGCCAGTCCAAAGAATAGAGAGTAATGAAGTCTACGGTTTAATTTTTTCAGACCAAATCTGGGCAGGAGAAATAAGAATCGTCGGTGACATTTATTCGCCCACCAATAATACGGTTACTGTCCTACCAGGCACGAAAATATATGTATCTATCACAGACGATAAATCTAATCTGGATTACCTGCCCTGGCATCAAAAATCAGGAGTAAATACTGAAGAGGCAAACAGGGGTGTCAACAGAGGGGAGCCTTTTTGGGACGAAAGTGAAAAAATTCAGATTCACTTAAATAATCTGATTATTCTAGGCGAACCAAGCAGTCCCGTAACAATAGCTTCAAACTCTGTAGATCCAAGCCCTTATGACTTTAACGTCATAAAAATTAGAAAAGGCAATATAACTAACGCGGTTTTCTCCAATTATCGCCGGTTTGAAGTCGGCAGTAATGTAACAATTGCTAATTCAGTTTTTACAGAGACAGGGGAGTGTTCATTGTGTCTAACCACTGGCAATCCTAAAATTGAGAATAATTCTTTTGAGACAAGCCTAAAAGAATCAATCTGGGTACAAAAAGCTAGTCCTGAAATTAAAAACAATTTATTTATAAACCTCACAGGTAATGGAATTGTCATTGATTCGAAAAGGCTTTCATTGCCTCAGATTACTAATAATGTTTTTGAAATGCCCCAGGGAGTGGCAATTAATTTTGTTTCTGGTGGACAGAGCAATGAAGGGTTAATTGCTCAGAATGTCTTCTCGGGAAATTCACTAATCAAAATTGCCTGCGATACAAAGGTAAAAATCAGGGATAATGTACTCTTGGGCTTAGTAAGTTTCTCGAATGGTTGCGACGGCTCTTATACTTTTGGACCAAATTACTGGGGAACGCCTGACCCTAGGGTGGTTATGAAAGAAAAAATCCTCGATAAGTACGACAAGTTTGTCATCACCGTACCTAATGTTTTGCTTTCTCCCCCGAAGGAGGCTGGTCGCAAATAATGTACTTTAAGGCACTTCTTACGGCCTGCGGAATAATCTTACTTTTCGGTTTTATATATTTTAAATCAGGAGAGCTTCTAGCGAGCAAAGATCTCGCTTCACCCATAATTGGATTAAAAAAAGCCAGGATTTCCGAAAATATCTGGTACCCAAAAATTGAAAAAGACTACTCGATAGTCTTTAAAGATGCACCCCAAATCACTGCAATCTCCGCGCTTTTTATCGAAACAAATTCAGGAAAAGTTCTTTATGCCAAGAATCCCCAGCAGGAATTATCCATTGCCTCCCTCACAAAGATCATGACAACAATCATTGCTTTAGAAAACAGGAGTTTCGACGATATCTTCCTAGTATCTGAAGAAGCATCTGAAAAAGAACCAGACAAAATGTTTTTAATAGCTGGTGAAAAGTTAACTTTAAGACAATTACTGGATGGGTTATTTTTAGTCTCAGCAAATGATGCAGCAGAAGTAATAGCCGAAAACACGACGGGCAGAAGGGAAGAGTTTATTAATTTAATGAATTCCAAAGCCAGGCAATTAGGCATGAATAATACTTTTTTCCTAAACCCCTCGGGTTTGGAAGAAGATTTTGCTAGGCAATATTCAACTGCCCTGGATGTGGCCCTAATGTCCCGCTACTTGATAAAAAATTACCCCTCGGTGGTAGATATTTCTTCACAACCTTATGTTCTGATAGAAAAAACCTCAACCCACCAGGATTATGAAATGTATACAGGAATTAATCTATTAACAACTTATCCGGGGGTCTTAGGATTAAAAACCGGCTTTACCCCTGAAGCGGGTTTAACTTTAGTAACTCTTGCCAGGCGCGGAGATAAAGAAATCATTGGTGTTTTACTCGGCGCAGTCAATCGCCGGGATGATGCCAAAGAATTACTGGACTACTCCTTCAAAAACCTCGGCCTCGAAATATAATTTTCTTCATAAAATCCCCTAACTCCAGTTATCTTTCGAAACGTAGTTGAGAAAATTCCAAAATTAAACTATAAGATAGCTTTTTGTTATAGAGTATGTTATTATAGGCCCTCATAATTTTTTCATAGAGAAGTAGATAGCTTTTTTATGGGTCCATATGAGGAATCTAGACATAATCATTCCGGTTAAAAATGAAGAAGCCAATGTAGGCCCACTAGTGCAACGCATTAGTCAGGCAATGGCTCTCTCAGGTATTCAGTACAAACTAATTTTCATAGACGATCATTCCTCAGACCAAACCGTCTCTGCCCTTGAAACTCTAAAAGCTCTATATCCTATTGAAGTTCATCTCAAAAAAGGTAAACCTGGCAAAGCGTACTCAATCATTGAGGGAGCTGATTACTCAGAAAGTGACAACATCGCCATGATTGACGCGGACTTACAATATCCCCCCGAAGCTCTGCCTCAGATGTTTGAACAACTTTCTGACTCAGGCGTAGTCATCGCTAAAAGAAGTGTCTCCCATGGTTCTAAGTTAAGAAGATTCGTGAGCCGCACCTTCAGTAGTATTTTTGGCGGCCTACTTCACAACCTCAATGTTGATGTTCAATCTGGTCTAAAAGTTTTTAAGAGAGAAATAATAGAAAAAATTGATATAAAGAAAGTAACTCCCTGGACTCTGGACCTATCTTTAGTTCTGATCGCCCGCGATCTCGGATTAGGTATAGCAGAAGTAGATATCGAATTCGATAAAAGAATTAACGGTTCCTCAAAAATTAGCGTGGTCAGAGCTTCTTATGAAATTGGTAAAAATGCCATAAAGCTTAAGTTCTTTAGAAAGAGACAGTTCACGATTAAGCCTACAAATACAGATTCTATGGTTGGAGGGGGGATCGCTCTTAAAGGCAAGCGCTATATAACCCACACCACACTAAATGACAAATACCTTGCCCTCAAAACTTTCTCTTTAGCGCAAAAATTTATAGTCTGGTCATTAATTCTTGCTGTGATCGCCGGACTTATAATAACTCCCTTAGCTACAACGCTCGTAATTATCGGAGTCTTAAGTGCAATTTATTTTATTGACGTTGTCTTTAATATTGGAGTTGTCCTAAAAAGCCTGCACTTCCCACCTGAAATTCAAATCCAAACAAATGAAATTAATAGCTTAAATGATAAAGACCTGCCTATTTATACAATTCTTTGCCCTCTTTATCGCGAAGCAGAAGTTCTGCCTAACTTCCTGGAATCTATAGAGAAGCTCGATTGGCCGAAAGAAAAGTTGGACGTTATTTTACTTCTGGAAGAAGACGACAAAGAAACCGTTGAAGAAATCAGCCGTCAAAAACTCCCCTGGTATGTCCGGGTTTTAGTTACGCCTGATTCTCAACCTAAAACCAAGCCAAAAGCTTGTAATTACGGTTTAGCACATGCCAAAGGTGAATACCTGGTTATTTACGATGCGGAAGATAGACCCGATGCCGATCAACTTAAAAAAGCCTATTTAGGATTCAGGAATTCGAGTGAAAAAGTAGTCTGTCTTCAGGCTAAATTGAACTACTTTAATCCTCACCAAAATTTACTCACTAGATTCTTTACTGTCGAGTATTCTCTTTGGTTTGACGTTATGCTCCCCGGTCTCCAATCTATTAACACTGTAATTCCATTAGGAGGAACATCAAACCATTTCCGAACAAAAACCCTTCACGAATTGCAGGGTTGGGACCCTTTTAACGTCACAGAAGACTGCGACTTAGGTGTTCGAATCTTCAAAAGAGGTTGGTCAACAGCAATTATAGACTCCTTAACTCTGGAAGAAGCCAACAGTAACTGGGGCAATTGGGTTCGCCAACGTTCCCGCTGGTTAAAAGGCTACATGCAAACATACCTGGTCCATATGCGTAATCCAATTGAGTTCATACTCAAAAACGGCTGGCATGCTTTCGTCTTCCAACTAATCATCGGCGCTCGTATTTCTTTCATGTTGATCAACCCAATTCTCTGGTTAACTACGATTTCCTACTTTGCTTTATACGCCTATGTCGGTCCAGCAATCGAAGAAATCTTCCCTTCTGTAATATTCTATGTCGCTGTCTTTTCCCTGCTGGTTGGTAATTTTTCCTATATCTACAACTACATGATCGGAGCTATGAAAAGAGAGCATTATTCGTTGGTTAAATATGTCTATTTGATCCCAATTTACTGGTTAGTAGCCTCATACGCCGCCGCCGTAGCCGCCTACCAACTAATTGTGAAGCCTCACTATTGGGAAAAAACCGTCCACGGCCTTCATCTAAGCAAAGCCAAAATAATCGAAGCGAAAGAAGAAATTAAAGAAGAAATACTACCTCAAATTACTGCCGGGATTTTAGGCCAACAGCCTTGGTACAAAAGATTTCGGATTGCTTTTACCAAGGGTCGCTTAATTGTTGCCAGCGGTATCCTGGTCGGTGCAACCTTTATATCTGGAATAATCAACTTAGGCTTTAGCGTCTATTTAGGTAGGGTAGTTGGGTTTGAGGATTTAGCTAAAGTCTCTCTTGTCACAAGCTTTCTATTCTTTGCGGGTGTGCCTCAAGTCGCTCTTTTTAATACCCTGACAAATCGTATTGGATTTCTTCAGGGAAAAAAGCACGGCAGTCTTGCAATGACCTTTTTATACGGCGCCTCTAAAAAGGCATTAATAGCTTCCGTTTTATTATCAATTCTATGGATCAGTTTAATTCCGGTACTTATGAACTATTTCAATACCTCAGATATTTTCCCCTTCCTGCTGTTCACACCGGTATGGGTTTTCGGCACAGGTTTTGCAATTATTAAAGGCCTTTTAGCCGGAAATATCCAGCTCGAAAAATTAGGAATTCTGTTGATTTTTGAAGCTATAGCAAAGTTTGCGGCAACTTTCATTCTTATCTACTTTGGATACAACTCAATAGTATACGTAGCAGTACCAATCTCCATTATTCTTTCCGCAATCCTTGCAACCATTGTTATTAATAAACAACTGAACATGTCAGCCATAGATAATTCAAAAAAGAAGGAAGTTGCTTTCCCTTTTAAGTTTTTCTTCGCTTCTGCCTTATCGGTTTTATCCCCTGTAGCCTTTTTAAGCCTTGATGTTCTTTTGGCCAACCATTATCTCCCCTCCGCAGAAGCAGGAAAATATGCCTTAGTTTCAACAATCGGAAAGATTATTTTCTTTGTCGGTGCATTGTCAAATCAACTTGTTCTTCCGTTTGTTAGCCGTAATGAAGGAGCGAGTAAAGACTCAGAAAAATTATTACTCTACATCTTTATTGCCACCTCCTTAATTACTGGTTCAGGGTTCATATTCTGGGGACTCTTGGGTTACATCACCGCGCCAATTGTATTTGGAGCAAAAGCTGTAGATGTTATTCAATACTTAGAACCGTTCACTTTTGCTATGGCCCTGTTTACCCTCTCTCAAATTTTCGTTTCTTATTATCTGGCAAAGAAAATATACACCTTTCCTGTTGTGTCCTTTGTTCTGGTGCTTGTCCAATTTGGCCTGATTTATTTCAATCACCAGAATATTGAAGCGATAGTAATGAGCATGTTTACAGTCAGCCTCCTCAATCTAGGAGTTATGGCAACCCTTCATTATTTCTCAAGCTCTATAAGATTTTTTGAAAGTAATTTAACTGACTTTTTCGGACTGCTTTCCAGAAACCTACCATTTGAATTCCCAGAGGACAAAAAAATGAGAATACTAATTTTAAATTGGCGTGATGTAAAACATACCTGGGCCGGAGGAGCTGAAAATTATTTACATGAATTATCAAAGCTTTGGGTTGAACAAGGCTACCAAGTTACAATTTTCTGCGGCAACGACGGTCAAAATTTACGATATGAAACCATAGACGGTGTTCAGGTAGTTAGACGAGGTGGGTTTTACACTGTCTATTTTTGGGCAGTAATGTATTACATATTTAGGTTCCGGGGTTTGTATGATTTGGTCGTCGACTCAGAAAACGGCATTCCATTCTTCACGCCGCTCTACGTGGGCAAATCAAAACTCCTCCTAATCCACCACATCCATCAGGAGGTTTTCCGTAATCATCTGTCGCTACCTCTGGCAATTTTTGCGTCATTCCTTGAAGGAAAGTTAATGCCGTTTGTTTATAAAAATCAAAAAGTAATAACTGTCTCCGAGTCTTCAAAACAAGAAATACTAAAACTTGGTAAAGACATCTTTGGTGCTATAGAAATTGTAAATCCTGGAATTCATACTGAAAAATTCCTTACGACAAAAAAAACTCAAAATCCCTCCTTCTTATATTTAGGAAGACTACAGCCTTATAAAAACATAGAGGTCGCTATCAATGCTTTCGTTGAGGTCCTTCGAAAGTATCCAAATGCAATTTTAACAATTGCCGGTTTTGGTGAAAGTCTAAACTCTTTAAAATCTCTGTCCAGAGAATTGAATATCGATAAATCAGTTATCTTTACCGGTCGTGTAAGTGAAGAAGCTAAGTATAAATTGTTATCAGAATCATGGGTAATGCTGCAGCCTTCAATGATCGAGGGTTGGGGAATAACAGTTATCGAAGCCAACGCCTCAGGGACTCCAGTTGTTGCCTCAAACGTCAACGGTCTCAGGGACTCAGTAGTCGACGGAAGAACTGGCTTGTTAGTTAAGCCAAAAGACATAAAGATGTTTACTAAAGTCATGTTAAATCTGATAGAAGATAAAGACTTCAGAGAGTATCTTTCAGCTCAAGCTAGAAAATGGTCGGAGAATTTTAGCTGGGTTAATAGTGCTGGAAAATTCCTGTCAATAATTAATGAAGATGTCTCAAGCAAAGATATGAAAAAAGTTAACTCAAGGAGGTTGTCACTGGAAACATGAAAAGAATAAATGTCACAGTTGCAGTTAGTGCATATAATGAAGAAAAAAATATAGCTCGATTCTTGGAGTCTGTTTTAACTCAAAAAGAAAAAGGTTTTAAAATATCTAATATCTGGGTTTTCTCTGACGGTTCAACAGATAAAACTGCAAAAGTTGCAAACTCTATTAAATCATCAAAAATCAAAGTTTTTAACTTTAAAAAAAGAATCGGCAAAAGCGACAGACTAAACACAATATATACTAAATTAAACACCGATATACTAGTTCAGTCAGATGCAGATGTAATTTTTACTCACCCACTGGTTATTCATGATCTAATTCAGCCATTAATTAAAAACAAAAAAGTAGCAATGTGTGGGGGACATCCAGAACCTGCAGAGGGCGAAACTTTTACTGAAAAAAGTATAAATCTCTCCTTTGAAGTCTACGCAAAATTAAGACCTGAAGTTCGTGGCGGAAATAATAAGTTCTCTGTTGACGGAAGACTACTTGCTTATAAGAAAGAGTTAGTAAAGATAATTCAAGTTCCATCTGACATGATAGCTAATGATTTGTACACATACTTTTGCTGTATAACAAATGGGTACAAGTACAAATATGTTAAAACTGCCAGAGTTACTTTCAGATCTCCAATTAATTTAAGAGATCATTTAAGACAAAATGTTCGATTTGAATCTGCAGCGAAAAGAATGAAAAAGCATTTTTCTCCTTCTCTAGTGGATAGAGAAACTTATATTCCTAGATTAATCCTTGCAAAGTACTTGCTTATAAATTTCTTAAAGAATCCCTTAATGGCAATGTATATATTGTTAATAAATCAGTATTGCAGATTAATTTCTCACAAAAAAGAAAGCCGTTTAAGTGCGGTTTGGGCTATGGCAGAAAGCACTAAAAAAGTAATTTATTCAAGTTTCTTATTAATTACAAATTCATGAAACAACTATTAAAAGGAAAAGCATCACTAACTGTCGGTATCCCAGCTTTCAACGAGGAGGCCAATATTGGTCATATTATAAAAGACCTTCTTGATCAAAATAATAAAAACTACAACCTTAAAGCAATAATAATAAATTCTGATGGCAGTACTGATAATACTTTAATTGAAGTAAAAAAAATAAAAAGTAACAAAATTATTCTAGTAGATAGCAAAAAGCGAATGGGCAGAACAACAAGGCAAAACCAAATTATGAAACTTTCCCGTTCAGAAGTTCTCGTTCTGGTTGATGCAGATACCCTTATTAAAGACAAAAAATTTCTTGATAAAATCGCTCTGCCTATTATCTCCGGCGAAGCTGATCTTACTTCAGTTAGAGTCGAAGAACTAGAGACTGAAACTTTTCTTGAGAATATTCTAGAAACAAGTATGAAGCTTAAGAAATACATTTTTGAGAATATTTCTGATGGTAATAACTTATATACCTGTCACGGACGCGCCCGCGCTTTTTCGAAGAAACTCTACAAGTCTATTAAGTTCACAGATGCTGTAGCAGAAGATGCTTACTCTTATTTATATTGTATTTCTAGAAAAATGAAATACCAGTTCGTACCTAACACAGAAATTTTTTATAAACTGCCAGTGAATTATTCAGACCATAAAAAGCAAAGTATCCGCTTCATCAAATCCAAAGAGGCTTTAAATGAAGAGTTTGGTAAAGACTTTGTTACTAAAAATTATAGACTGCCATTCGTTTCGTCGACAATAAGTCTCGTCAAGTTCTTTATAAAAAAACCACTAAATGTGTCCTTGTATATCGCTTTATTTACTTTCATGAAACTAAAATCCTTAACTACAAGTACTAAAATTACCTGGGAAATTTCTCAGAGTTCAAAAAAGCTAAGAAAGAGGACCATATGAAAAAAGTAACTCTATCTTTAGGTATTCCGGCGCATAATGAAGAGAGAAATATCACTAATATTATTAAAACAATACAAGCGCAAAAACAAAAGTCCTATAAATTAGAAAATATTTATATTGTATGTGATGGTTGCACGGATAATACTGTCGAAATTGTTAAAAAACTTGCTGAAAAGGATAAACAAATAAAGCTCACTGAGAAACTTAAACGAGCTGGTAAGGTCGAAGCTCTAAATATAATTTATAAATCTAACAAGAGCGATTTTATCATGACTATAGATGCAGACCTGGTTTTCGCAAATAAAAATGATCTAGAGGAATTAGTAAAGGTCATCACCAAGAATAAATCTATTAATGTTGTCGGTCCACGCCACATCCCAGTTCAGTCACCAACTGTAATGGGAAAGTTTGCTGTTATTTCATATTTAAGTTTTGAAGATGCCTTTTTAAAGATCAATAAAGGAAATTGTTTTTATGCCTCCATGGGAGCTTATATGTTGAGAAGAAAATTCTCAAAGTCTCTAAAATATCCACCATATGCCCAAGCAGATCAAACAATACTTTTTGCTATGGCTACAAGAAAAACTCGATTTAGTAAGTATGGGAATAAGGAAGGTTTTAAACTCGTCAGGAAAGCGCAAGTTTATTTCAGGACAGTAAGTACTTTTAGGGATTGGAGAATATTGGGCATCAGATCTGCAATCGCCGATAAAGCGAACACAGCCTCTTACTTTGGTGAAGACATATTAAGTGAATATTACATGCCAAGACGGCTCTTTATTTTCTCTCTCATAAAATGGTTCTTTAGATCACCTTTTTATACTTTCGGATCTGTGCTCATGAACATTTACATCCGAAAATTCCCATTAAGAAGCAAAATGCCTAAAAAGGGTATGTGGGAAATTGCTTATTCGTCAAAGGAGGCAATATCAATATGAAAAAACTAACAGTTTGTTTCTTTGGAAGTTATGACCGGAATTTCACTTCAAATAAAATTATATATAATGGCTTAATTAAAAATGGAGCTAAAGTTGTTGTCGTTAATTCGCATACTCCGGTTACCAGGCTAGACAGCACCAAAGATGCAACATTCTTTAACTTTATCCGAAGGGTTTTAAGAAAATACAAAATAGTTAATGAAATCTTAGAAAATATCGATGGAATAAGAAAATCCGATGTAATATATGTCGGATACCCCGGGCATGTCGATGTCTTGCCGGCTTTCTTACTAGCAAAAATTTTCAATAAAAAATTAGTCTTTAATCCCTTAATTATTATTTATACCGGTCTAACAGAGGAACAAAAAATAGTTAAGAAAAATTCGCTATTTGCCAAATTTGTAAGGTTTAGCGAAGGAATAATATATAAATCCTGCGACCTAGTTCTAGCAGACACTCCTTTCCAAAAAGCCCATTTGATGAATGAATTCGGTGTTTCCGAGAAAAATATTAGAGTCCTCCCAATCGGTGCTGATGATGCTGTTTATCCATATGCTCCTAAGGTGAATGAGAAAGATAAATTTAATGTTGTTTACTACGGACTTTTTAGCCCGATTCATGGCGTTGAGTACTTAATTAAAGCCGCCAAACTTGTTGAAAAAGAAAAGAATATCCAATTCCTGCTAGTTGGTAATGGTAATGCCTACGAAAAGAATTTTAAACTTGCCAAAGACTTAAAAGTTAATAATGTAATTTTCTATAAAGACTTAACTGAGAAAGATTCATTCGAAACTTTAAGAAGATCAGATATCTTCACCGGCTTTTTACTAAACCACCCGGTGGTTAAAAGAGTTGTGCCTAATAAAGTTTATCAAGGCCTATCCTTAGGAAAGGTTGTTCTAACAGCCTTTTCACCTGCTATAGAAGGTATGCTTACCAACAAAAAAGAAGTCTATCTTTGCAAACCCAATAATCCAAAAAGTATTGCTGACGCCATTATAGATCTAAAAAATAACCCTAAGCTGACGAAATCCATCTCCAAAAGCGGACATGAATCTTTTATGAAGAACTTCAGACCTGAATCAATTGGCCGGGATCTTGTAAAGTACCTAAGAGAGATAATCTAGTATGAAAAAAACAACTGTTACGATCGGTATTCCTGCCTATCAGTCGGAGTTAAACATCAAGAACTTACTTAGTTCTTTGCTAAAACAAGAGCAAAAAAACGTAAGTATTGAGAAGATTTTTGTTTATGCCGACGGTTGTACTGACGAAACAGTCTCTTTAGCGGGGTCTTTAAAAAGTAAAAAAATTGTTGTTATATCATCAAAAAAGAATCATGGTTTTGCTTATTCTCTTCAATATTTAATTAATAAGAACAAAAGCGATATTTTTATCTTGCTAAATGATGATATTAAAATAGAATCTCCAAAAGTTATTAATGAACTTGCTCTCCCCATAATTAAAAACAATAAAGTTGGTCTGGTAGGCGGAAATATAAAAGCCCTTTATCCAAAAACCTTCATCGGCAAATGTATCTACTCAAGTTATCTTGCCTTCTTGGATTTAAGATACAGTATTAAAAAAGGTGAAACAGACTTAACTTGTGATGGCAAAATCTTAGCTTTCTCTGAAGATTTTGCTAAAACTCTCCGACTCACCAAGTTCACAGTTGGGAATGTTGATATCTATCTTTATTACGAAAATTTAAAACAGAAAAGACTATATAAATTTGCCGAGAAATCTGAAGTATTTTTTAGACTTCCCGAAACAATTGCAGATTTTAAGAATCAGGAAGCAAGATCTGCTGTATCACGAAGATTAGTTAAAGAGCGTTTCGGCTCTCTGTTTATAGAAAATCACAAAATATCATTACTAAACTATACTAGATCAGCCTTAAAAGTCTTCTTTAAGCATCCTGTAGAAACTCTTTATTTTAAGTTTTATATCAACACCAGATTAAATTTACAAAAAAGGTCATATTCGAAATGGAAATTAGCTCTCACAACCAAAAAACTATCAATTTTAGGGATAGATGTAGAGTCCCTATTAAAACAACTATAAGCTTGATATTTTAGATTAAAGAAGCTATAATATAACTATAAGATAATGAAAGCAGTAATTTTAGCTGGGGGATTCGGAACCCGCATTTCAGAAGAGTCAGGAATTCGCCCCAAACCAATGGTGGAAATCGGTGGCAAGCCGATTCTCTGGCATATCATGAAGCATCTATCCCATTACGGAATCAATGATTTCGTAATTCTTTGTGGATATAAGTCTCATATGATTAAAGATTTCTTCGCAAATTATCATCTTTATAAAGCCGATATTACCTTCGATTTAGCTACACATTCAAACTTAATTCATAAAAACGGTGCTGAAAACTGGAAAGTAACTCTGCTGGAAACTGGAGAAAACACCATGACTGGTGGAAGAATTAAAAAAGCCCAAGCTTATTTAGGTAACGAAACCTTCTTACTAACTTACGGGGATGGAGTTTCAGATGTTGATGTATCTAAGCTTATTGAGGCGCACAACACAAATAAAAATTTAGCAACAGTTACCGCAGTCCAACCCGGAGGTAGATTCGGTGTCTTAAGCTTTAAAGGCGGTAGTCCAAAAGTTTCAGGCTTTAGGGAAAAAGATCAAAATGACGGCGGTTGGATTAACGGCGGTTTTATGATTGTTGATCCTAAAATGTTGGATCTGATCGAAGACGATCAAACCGTTTTTGAACAGGGCCCAATGAAAACAATCGCTCAAATGGGCAAATTACAAGCCTATTTCCACAACGGCTTTTGGCAATGTATGGACACATTAAGGGATAAGAATTTACTAGAAAGTTTATGGAATGCAGGAAAAGCACCATGGAAAGTATGGGAATAATATATGAATTGGAAAAACAAAAAGGTACTCATCACAGGTCACACCGGCTTTAAAGGCGGCTGGCTTTCTTTGATACTTAATCAAAAAGGTGCCAAAGTCATCGGTCTCGCATTAAAACCTGGAACAAAACCAAGTTTTTATCAATCCGTAGGCTTAGATAAAAAAGTAACCTCTATTCTTGGCGACATAAGAGATTTAAAAACAGTTAAACAAGTTGTAAAAAAATACAAACCTGAAATTGTCTTTCATCTTGCTGCCCAGCCTTTGGTTAGAAAATCTTATCAAAATCCAATCGAAACTTACGAAACTAATGTAATCGGAACTGCAAATGTTTTAGAAGCTGTTAGAAGTGAAAAAAGCGTTAAAGTTGTTGTTTGTATCACTACAGATAAATGTTACGAGAATAACGAATGGGTTTGGCCATATCGCGAGAAAGACCGCTTAGGTGGATATGATCCATACTCTTCAAGCAAAGCTTGTGCAGAGTTAATTATATCTTCATACAGAAATTCTTTCTTCAAAACCTCAAAAGGTTATTCAGTCCAGGTATCATCAACGAGAGCTGGAAACGTCATTGGAGGAGGGGACTGGAGTGAGGACAGATTAATCCCCGACGTCATCAGATCAGTTTTTGAAAACAAAAACCTAGAAATCAGAAATCCAGACTCCGTCAGACCATGGCAACATGTTCTAGATCCGCTTTTCGGTTATATAACTTTAGCCGAAAAACTTTGGACTAAAGGTCCAGAGTTCGCAGAAGCTTTCAACTTCGGTCCCGAAAACGACGAAGTAGTACCGGTTAAAGATGTATTAGCAGAACTCAATAAATCACTCGATAAGAAATTTACTATCAAAAAATCAAACGGTAAACATCCTCACGAGGCTGGTTTACTTCTTCTGGATAGCTCGAAAGCTAAAAGAAAACTTAACTGGCAAGGCAAGCTAAAAATTACTAAAGCAGTTAAATTCACAGCCGATTGGTACACAGCTTTTTATTCGAAGGAAAAAATGGATGAATTTAGTATCAATCAAATTAATCAATACCAGGGGAAATAAAATGATATTCACAAAAACAAAATTAGAGGGCGCTTACATAATAGACATCGAAAAACATGAAGATGAGCGTGGTATTTTCGCCAGAACTTTTTGTGTTGACGGCTTTAAGAAACATGGTCTAGAAAGCAAATTTGTCCAGGCAAACTTATCTTTCAATTATAAAAAAGGGACTCTGCGGGGAATGCATTTCCAAAAATCTCCTTACGAAGAAGATAAATTAGTCCGTTGCACTAAAGGTTCTCTTTTTGATGTAATTATTGATTTAAGAAGAGACTCTCCAACTTACAAACAATGGGTTGGTGTTGAATTAACAGAAGAAAACCGTCGTGCACTTTTCATTCCCAAAGGTTTTGCACACGGTTACATAACACTGGAAGATAGTACGGAAATAAACTACATGGTTACACAGGTTTACACTCCGGATGCTGATACGGGGGTCAGATATAACGATCAATTGTTTGCAATTGAATGGCCAATCGAGCCGGTTGTGATTTCTAAAAAAGATGCCAATCATCCAAAATTTGAGGAGACTAAGTAATGATTATTATTGACAAAGCTTTAGAAAAACTAGAAAAAACAAGCAACCCAATTAGAGTTGGAATTGTTGGTGCAGGCTTTATGTCCAAAGGTCTAGTTGATCAGATAATAAATCGAACTCCAGGAATGAAAATTGTAGCGATTTCAAATCGAACCATAAAAAACGCCAAAGAAAATTATGCTTTTGCTGGAATTAAGAATTCATCTGAAGTCGAAACAGTCAAAGAATTGGATGACTCTGTTAAATCTAATAAATCGGCTGTCACAGGTAATTTCTCAATTTTATGTCAGTCCAAAAATATTGATGTCATAGTCGATATGACCGGTGCAGTTGAATTTGGAGCTACTGTTGCTCTAGAAGCTATAAAAAACAAAAAACATATTGTCTCCATGAATGTGGAACTTGACGGAACAGTAGGAGCCATTCTTAAAAGGAAAGCAGACAAAGCCGGAGTTATTTATACCTTAACTGGCGGCGATCAACCCGGAGTAATATTGGATTTATTTAGATATGTTGAAGGAATTGGGCTCAAACCAGTACTGGCTGGAAATGTGAAAGGACTTCATGATCCGTACCGAACTCCTGCGACCCAAGCAGCTTTCGCAAAAAAATGGAGACAAAAACCTGAGATGGTCACCTCATTTGCTGACGGAACCAAGATATCTTTTGAACAGGCAGTTGTCGCTAATGCAACTGGCATGAAAGTTGGCAAAAGAGGGATGTATGGACCTACAGTTGAAGTAGGTACTCCTGTTGAAAATGCCTGGAAATCATACCCAACTAAAGATCTTAATTCTAAAGAAGGCATAGTTGATTACATAGTCGGTATATATCCTCCAGGAGGAGTTTTCGTTATTGCTAAAGCAAAAAATCCAAAACAAAAACATTACCTAAGTTATTACAAATTAGGAGACGGACCTTACTATACTTTTTATACCCCATATCATATTTGCCATTTCGAAGTCCCATCCTCTATAGCCCGTGCTGTAATGTTTAATGACGTTACTATCGCACCCCTTAATAAACCAATGGTAGATGTTATAGCAGTCGCTAAAAAAGACATTAATCGTGGAGAAGTGATTGATGGATTGGGTGGATTTGCAACTTACGGTCTTTGCGAAAATTATAAAACATCAAGAACTCAAAACTTATTACCAATCGGGTTAGCCCAAGGTTGCTTTGCTAAAAAAGATATTAAAAAAGATCAGGTAATTAAATTTAGCGACCTTATTCTACCTGAAGGTCGGTTAATCGATAAGTTATGGCAGGAACAATTAACAGTTTTTAAATAAAATTATGATAAAGAAAATTACGAACAAAACACTAAATATTTTCAAATACTTTCTAATTTCCTTAGGAGCAATTGCTGTACTAATTACACTTTTAAGTTTTAGCATAAAAGGAGATACGGGAAATCCAATTTATTATCAAACTGAACTAGATACAAAAGTCGGGGGACCATTTGAATCATCTGGTAGTACTTCAAGATACGCTTTAGCAAAATCCATAGTTGATAATGGTAGTTTGCTATTTAGTACTGAACTGGCTAAATTTGCTTCCCCTGACGTTGTAGGTGTTAATGGAAAATATACTACTCTATTTACTCCAGGAGTTTCGTTTGCTGCAGTACCATTTTATTATCTAGGTAATTTAGTAGGTCTCCCACAGCTTGCAGCTTTCCTCTCCACAACTTTTTTTGCATTGTTAAATATGCTCTTAGTCTATAAGGTTTCTAGAAAATTTTATGTTAGCCACGCACTCAGCATTATCTCAGGATTAATCTTCGGATTTGCAACTTCTGCAACAGCATATTCAAATTCTCTAACACAACACCATTTAAGCGTTACCTTATTACTTTTAGCAATTCTAAACGCAGCAGGAAAGAGAAACTTCATTAATAATTTAACCTTTGGATTAGTAGCCGGTGCCAGCGCCTTAGTTGATATCCCCAATCTTTTCATGACGGTTCCAGTCGGTCTTTATATTCTCGCCCAAAACTTTTCCGTTTCTAGGATTAACGAAAAATTAACTCTAAGAATGAAATTATCTGTAGTTGGATTAATGATTGGAGCTATTCCAATGTTTGCAATATTCGGGTGGTACAATTTCCAGACAACCGGTTCATATACTAAACTTGCCCAAAGCGTAGGAAGAACGGACATCTTCGCAACTGATGAAATTAAAGAAATCAACAAAGCAAACATTGCCAAATCCGGCACCTCACCTTCAGTCGTTCCGTTCGAAACAAGAGTCCAGTTAAACGGATTCTACATCCTACTCATCAGTGATGAACGGGGAATATTCTATTACAGTCCAATAGTGATCTTCGGATTAATTGGTCTACTTTTGGCAGTTAAAAACAAAGTTAAGGAAAATCTGGCAATAGTAATTATTTCAGTCGCAATGGTAAACGTGGTTTTATATTCAATGTTCGGAGATCCTTGGGGAGGATGGTCATTTGGTCCTCGTTATTTAATACCAACTCTTGCACTATTATCTATCGGTATTGGATATGCACTTACCCGTTCAATAAAAAACCCTATCGTAATTTTACTCTTCACTATCACCTTAATCTATTCGGTATTAGTCAGCGCCTTAGGAACAACTACAACTAACTTAATTCCACCAAAAGTTGAAGCCTTAAATTTGGCTGTTACAGTTCCATACACTTACCAATACAACATTCAACTTGCTCAAGCAGAGAAAGCTGGAACTTTGATATATAACCTATATCTGAAAAACATGATAAACGTACAAACATACATTTATATATATGCAGGTATTGTTTCCTCCTTAATACTGGCTCTGTATTATTCAGCAGTAATTTTTACAAAAGTTCCTGCAAATAATGAAAACAAAAGAAAACTACTTAACTTTAATTTCTGGAGGAAAAACTAATGAATCTTAATATAAATATTAACTTTTTAAATACCTTAGGCAAATTCTTGGTTAAAGCAGCACTGCCGATAATAGTTTATTTACTGGTAATAATTTCCGTAGGCAGCTTTTTGTATTACTACTTTAACGGACTAGGCCTTGCATATAACGATGCCAGATCTCATTTAGATATTGGTAGACGTGTTGTAGAGGGGTTAAAACCAGGAATGGCACAGTTAGGAAGTGTGTGGTTACCTCTGCCGCACTTATTAATGGTCCCCACAATATGGAATGACTTTATGTGGCACTCAGGTCTAGCCGGAGCAATCGTTTCAATGATTTCCTTCGTTATTACCGGGGTTTTAATTTATCGATTCTTAGAACAAATCGGCGTTGGCGTTTTTGGAAGAATAGTGGGAGTTTTAATTTTTGTTGGAAATATTAACATTCTCTATCTTCAATCAACAGCAATGACTGAACTTTTGCTGCTTGCAGTCATGACAGCTGGAGTTTACGAATTAATGCTATGGCATAAGACCGGAAAAGTTTTAAATTTAATTAAAGCTGCCTTCTGGGTAATGCTCTCAACTTTAACTCGTTATGATGGTTGGTTTTTATTCTTATTTGCTTCAGCTTTAGTAGTTTTTAACATCTGGAGAAAGAATAATTTTAAACTTGACTGGGCCACTATCGGTAAAATCGAAGGAACATATGTCTTCTTCGCAACTCTTGCTTCTCTTGGTGTATTCATTTGGTTTGGTTGGAATCAGCTAATTTTCGGTGACGCTTTATACTTTGCCTTTGGTCCATACTCTGCTCATTCTCAGCAAGATCAGCTGGATGTAGCCGGAATCTTAAGTACGAAAGGTGACATAATTCTATCAACAAAACATTATTTGTATGCCTTAGTTTACAACTCTAATCTTTTTCTTTCTGTTTTAGGATTTATAGGTGCGGTGTATTTATGGCTTGATAAAAAAGTCAGTGCCGGCATTAAGTTTGCCGCGATCGCTTTAACAGCTCCGTTGGTTTTTAACATCGTCGCTCTTTTCTTGGGGCATTCAGTATTATTCATCCAGGGTGTTTCCGGAAACACTTGGTTTAATGTTCGATATGGAGTTATGATGGTCCCGTCAATTGCAATCTTTGCCGGGTTCTTAATTGATAGATTAAAACCATTCCGCTACATGCTTTTTGGATTAATCCTGATGGTTATCTTAGTCCAATTCACAAGTTATGATGCAGTAACAATAGATGATGCCAGAGTTGGATCCTCTCAGAAAAATGTTAGTGAAGTTTCAAATTGGCTAGGCCAAAACGCTAAAAATAAAGATGGATTCATCTTAATCTCAGCCGCTTCTCATGATGCGATTATTTTCTCTTCCGGCCTCCCAATGGCAAAATACATCCACGAAGGAACAGGCAGATATTGGGAGAGTGCAACAACCAATCCTGAAAGATGGGCAAGGTGGATAATTATGCGCTCGTACGATGACAATGATGCAACCTGGAAGACCGTATCCCGTACCCCAGATATTGAAAACTACAGTTTGGTACAAAAATACCCATTTGCAGATATTTACGAGTTAAAACCTGAATTACTACCAAACTTAAATACTAAACCTGTTTTCGGACAGCAAAAGTAATTTCTATTTTTCCAAAATAAAAGTAGAATACGAGTCTGCATCTATGTTAAAAAAAATTCTGATTATTCTCCTCCCGTTTCTACTTATAATACCTGTTGTGTCTTTAGTACTCAATTTAAACAAATCTTCTATTGTTAAAAAATCACCTCTTTGGGAGTTTACGGCCGTTGATACTGTTAAATATTCTCGAGACGTGGCCGGCCAGATGATTGATGAGCCTGAGTTCGATTCAGTAATTAACGAGCAAGTTGCCGACATCGCCTCCCTGGGAGCAACCCATGTAGCTATTGCTACTCCATATGACCAGCGCTTCGTCCCTTTTCTAGAAAGATGGGTCAGGGCAGCCCGGGAACACAACTTGAAAGTCTGGTTTAGAGGTAATTTTTCGGGTTGGGAGAACTGGTTTGGATATGACCGCATGAGCAGGGAAGATCATAAAAAATTACTCAAAGAATTAATAGAGAATAATCCAGGTCTTTTCGAAGACGGAGACATTTTTACCTCTTGTCCTGAATGCGAAAACGGCGGGCCAGGAGATCCTAGGTTAAATGGCGATCCTGAGGGGCACAAGAAATTTTTGATTGAAGAATATAAAATTTCACTTGAATCTTTCGGAAAAATTGGCAAAAAAGTCAACTCCGGATTTTATTCAATGAATTACGACGTAGCTAAATTAATAATGGATAAAGAAACTACCCAAGCTCTAGGGAATATTGTGGTTATAGACCATTACATTAAAGATCCAGTCCAGGTAGCTAAAGATGCCAAAGCAATAGCAATTACAAGTGGAGGGAAGGTTGTACTTGGCGAATTTGGAGCTCCAATTCCGGATATTCATGGCGACCTTTCTGAAGAAGACCAAAGTAAATGGGTCGAGGAAAGTTTAGCTGAGGCTGCAAAAACTCCGGAGATAATCGGTGTTAATTATTGGGTAAGCGTGGGTGGCTCAACGAGATTATGGAATGATGACGGCACCAGGCGCCAAGCTGCCGATACAGTCAAGAAATTCTTCACTACCACAAAACCTATATCCCCTCGTTGATATTAACCCATAGTTGTGATATAATAACCCATAATAAAAATTATGAGGTATTTTATACTCGTGCTTTTTGTAATAACCATTCTTACCCAAGTAGGGGAAATTTTAGCCTACGATGTGCCGGAATTTACTTCATGTCTAAATCCGCAAGGATCTGTCAAAGCAAATTACGAAACCGGAACTCATGGAATAGTGGGGAAGTCGGGAACATTCGAAGGCAAAGATACCGTCTATTCTGTATCAGAAAACTCGCTAACTCAATGTTTCTGTGCGGTAAATGGTTCGGGAATTCAAACTAATTGGTGGAAAGCTGCGACTTTATCTGAAAGTGAAATCGCTGTTCTAAAATCCCAGGGTTGGATTTATATTCCGAATGGTGCTTTATGGGGACTTGAAGGTGAACCATATCTAGCTTTGAATTCTGAATTTACCTGTAAGAGTTCTGGAGGAAATAGTGTTTCTGGGTCCTCAAATAATTCTGGCTCTTCAAGCTCTTCATCTGGTAATAATTCAGGCACAGGTAGCGTTTTAGCAGCTGCTTCAGGTGGGGTAGGTCAGGTTTTAGGACTTGCCTCAACTGGAAATTCCACCTTCCTGTTTCTAGTATCTCTAATCTCTGCTCTCTCTTTGATATCAGGCCTAATCCTTAAAAGAAGAGCAAATAAATTCTCCAAATAGAACTTCAAAATGAAAAAGCCTAAGCTCTCTAAATTATCGAGTAAAGTTAATCCTCGTTTGAATTTCTGGGCAAATTTATTACTTATTTCCTCGTGTTTGACTATGATTTTAATATCTTATCTAATTTACCAAAGGTATAACCCTCAAAAACTTGCTTTTGATCTCACGAATGTTGCTACTTCTCAAAACAAAATTAACGAATCAAGACAACCTGTTGGCATAAAGATAAGTTCTCTTAAAATAGAGTTACCTGTAGTCCCAACTAAAATTGAGAATAATAAATGGGAGGCTTCAACAAAAGGTGTTTCCTATCTAGACTCTTCAGTCATCCCCGGCGAAAAAGGCAACAGTATTTTATATTCCCATAACTGGCCAAACTTGTTAGGAAATCTGAATAAAATTAAGACCGGAGACAACATCACGATTTTCTACAGTGATAATTCACAACATAGCTTTGAAGTTGAGTACTTGTCCGTCGTTAAACCGGGCGATACATCAATTCTCAAAAACTCAACTGACAACAGAATAACTCTATATACGTGCACAGGATTCCTAGATTCAAAAAGATTGGTGGTTGTTGCTAAGCTCCTCAGCACTTAATTCCTGTTAAAATACCCGCGTGCTCAAGCTTTTAATCCGATTTATCAAAAATGACGTGGTCTTCTGGGTGTTCTTTTCTTTCCTACTGGTAGGAATGATCATGTTTGTCTTAAAGAAAGAGGGCATAAAAATAACTATTACTTTCTCTGAGCCTTATAACAACAAAGTCATTAAAATCTTTGACGATTAAAATCTTCCCTAATATAAGCAGCCTTCGCTTTACAAAATAAAAACCAAGTGGTATAACGCTAGTAGATGAGCGAAAAGT
>CAYNRM010000002.1:0-3970 GCA_964399555.1 uncultured Gammaproteobacteria bacterium
AAATCCTCAAAATTATAGGCATAACCACAGGAGTTATTGTTGTCTTATTTATCGGTTTAGTTGTTGCCGTGGGAATTTTTTATAATCCAGATGTATCTCTCTCAGTTTCAAGTCCTAAAGAAGGTGAAGAAGTTACAGAAGAAAAAGTTTTAGTTGAAGGCTCATATACAGGAGCAGGGGGTAAAGTTTTTGTTAATGGGCTAGAAGCAGGTAGAGATACAGGTAAACTGACATTCTCTCAAGAAGTTAAGGTTGACGACGGTGAAACAAAGATACTCGTAGAATACAAAGAAGGGGATGAAGTTAAAGCGAAAAAAGAATTATCGGTAAACTTTGATTTAGAAGGTAAATTATATTTAGCCAAAGAGCAAGATTTCACAAAAGTTCCACAATATGAAATTGTCAGGAAGGAAAATGTAGATGGAGGTTTCACAGCCATAGCCTACGCAGACATAGCTATAGACGATCCAGACTACTTAATTTCCAATGTCGGAAAAGACATTAAACAAAAGAATCCAGCAGAGCATACTATTTCAATAATGATTTTTCCAATTTCCATAAAACCTGAAATTGAGAAAGCGCTTGAAGATTCTGATCAGGAACTTGGACTAACGCAGTTAAGTGAAAAAACAATTGCAACTTATGATAGAAGAGCAGGCAAAGAAAGCTTCTTCAGATATCCATCAGGGTTAACAGGTGATAAACTTGCAATAGAGATATGAAAAAAATAATTACAGGATTATTTTTAGCTGTATTACTTTTCATCTTCTCTGCTGATGCTGTTTTAGCGCACCCTGGAAGAACGGACTCAAGCGGAGGACATACTTGCAGAACAAACTGTGAAGAGTGGGGGTTAGAGTATGGCGAATATCATTACCATAATGGTGGATCTGCACCTGCTCCTGATCCAGTGCCACCTCCACCTGCACCAACTCTAAAGCCTTCTATTGCTCCGACAATTAAACCTAAACCGTCAATAAAACCAGCCACTCCTAAACCTTCTCCAAAAGTCACACCAATCCCAACTCCTACACCCACTCCGGTTCCATCAACTAAACCAACGACATCTGAGCTTATTAGTAAACTCATAGCTTCAAATAAGAATCTAACCTTAGCGGAGTTAATTCTAAAGCAAATCAAAGCTAAACCAGGAAAAGAGGTTGCAGGAGAGTCAACAGAAACTGCAAAGGAAGGATTTTATAAGGTTACTGATGTTATTGATGGTGATACTATCAGAGTAAATATAAATGGAAAAATTGAAAAAATCAGGTTGTTAGGAATTGATACGCCAGAAACTGTAGATCCAAGAAAGGAAGTGCAGTGTTTTGGATTAGAAGCTTCAAAGAAATTAAAAGAATTAATCTCTGGAAAGAACGTAGGATTAGAAGTGGATTCAACACAACCAGACCGTGATAAATATCAAAGATTACTGAGGTGGGTTTATCTTGAAGATGGAGCAGACATAAATTTACTCATGGTTCAGGAAGGTTATGCTTTCTCCTATAAGAAATATCCAACTCAAAAACTGGATAAATTAAACCTGCTTGAGCAGCAAGCAAGAGCAGGCAATAAAGGGCTTTGGAGCAACTGCAACGAATACAACTAACTCTAAGATCCTTATAGGGATTAAGCAGCAATAGAGGCCTGCTTAGGCCTCTATGCCAAACCAGCTAACCTAAAGTTAGATTGTCCTGACTGGTTCTGCAGTATTAAGGTGAACTGCTAACTTTAGAATAATTAATTGTAAAAAAATTACAATACTGATGAGTATATAATTAATTACATGGGTACCATAATGTCCATTCTTAAAGGAGCTATTTACTTAGGATTATTCCTGCTCTTCATCTTTTGGGTTAGTAGCTCCGGCGGTAATAAGTCCGGCAGTAGCTCAGGAACAGGGGGAACTTATGGTAGGTATGATGAATATGAATATCCGGCGTCTCAGGATTACGAAGAACCTTTAATAACAAGTGATAATTGGAATTGTACAGGTGATTGTTCCGGGCATGATGCCGGTTATAAGTGGGCGGCAGAAAATGGAATTGGCAGTCCTGATGATTGTGGGGGAAATTCTGACTCCTTTATAGAAGGTTGTGAGGCTTATGCTAACGAACAGATGATAGAAGCTGAGGAAGCGGAATATGAAGAATATGAGGAGGAAAGTTATAATTACTACCGATAAGCTAATTACTTATTGCACTCGTTGTAGATTCTGTTAGCTCTGCCACTTTTTCTTCAAGTAAATTAATTCTTTCATCAAAAGAGCCAAGAGATTCTGTTATCTCAGTCTTTGAGAAAAATCTGTCTCCTAAATCCCTGGTTCCTAGATAGTATCCAAGACCTACCTGTAGAAGTCCTAATATTATCAACCAGGCAGTTTTTGATCTCATTTTTTACCCCAAAGAAGTTTATAAATTGTCTTTAATCCGTAACCCCCAACCGCAAAGCCTAATAAAGCAAGCCAGAAGTTTTCAGCAGAGCTGCCGCCGGGTGTAGCTCCTTCCGTATTTGCTGTTGCAGATTGAACAACCGGATTAATGGTTAAATCCTCGGAGTATTCTTTTCCTCCATGATCCCAGCCTTTAACTGAAAAACTGGTAGGTGTATCAGTTAAAAGTAATATTTCTCCCCTGGGGGTATTATTGTTGCTTTGTAAATGTTTAATGAATTCATCCGGTCCCTCAACTTTATCCAAGCAAGAAATATCATAGTTTAAATAATTCTGTCCTCCGCCCTGTGAGATATATGCTTTTAAACCGGGTATAGGTTTTGGCAAGTCGAGAGTCCAATAAGTTTGATTGCTTGCCCACCTTTCAGCATTACCCGTTTTTAGATTTATGTACCATCTGCCTGGAGCAATATTTTTAAATAAATATCCAAGTGCAGAAGTATCAACTATTGGACCTGGATCAACTCCTGCTGTTTTGCTGATAGCTACGCTAAATCTGTCTCCTGACAGTGGTTTAGCCCAGGTTAGATTAACATCATAATTACACCAGTTATCCTGGCTGATTTGATAATTCCAGTCTCCATTCATAGGGTTTATGGGAGCAGGAAGGAGGTATATAGGAGCTGGGGGGAAGTAACCACCACTGCTACCTCCGTTATGACAGTGATATTCACCAGAGCATGAGCCAGTGTGACAATTATGACAACCAGAAGAGTCCGTCCTACCAGAATGAGCCTGCACGGTATTTAATGAAGTAGAGAGGGCGAAGCATGTAAGTGTAAAAACTACACAGATAAATTTTTTCAAATAGATTATTCTAGTAACTTATTTTAATACTTTTCTATTCCTTTTTTCTTCAACTGATTTTGGCGGTATCAGGCTTTTTCCTTTAGAACCTTTTTTCATAAGCCTTCATTCTACCCATATTAGCTTAGCTTCTGAAGAAATTTATCCAGAGCTTGAACAAATTCTTTCTACCTTCAAGTTTGACTAAAAAAATCCCCTCCGTTAGGAAGGGATTTTTTAGTACTTATCGTCTAAAAGACAACTATTATGCAGCTGCCCCAATTCGGTACATTCCTGTTCCACAAGTTGGACATTCACCTTTTGAAGCTGGTTTACCATTTTTCATGGTGACCTGCTGGACATTTTTAGCCTCTCTTTTAGTGCGACATTTAACACAATACATTTGCATATTAAAAGATCACCCCCTCTCAAAGTAAGTTAACTCAAAAAATCTTCAGTAGACCGTTTTTTTGCGCAAAAAAAAGTGAAAGTTGGATACCTATCGCTAAAGCAGATAGTAAAGAGATTCTGATCAAATCAGACTTTAAAGTTGGGGAGCTGATAGTTATAGTACCTTTAGCCTGCGGGGTTAGACCGCCTACCTCTTTCAATTGTTTAGACGTAATTTTATAAGGGGTTGAATCTGACTTTCCAAAGAGCTGTTGTTTTAATTGTTGAAGTCTTTTTTCCTCTAGTGCGACAGTAGCCATGCTTGTCATTGAGCCTAGCACGCAC
>CAYNRM010000002.1:4070-30859 GCA_964399555.1 uncultured Gammaproteobacteria bacterium
AACTTATGTATCCGGTAGAGTGGGCAGTAGCTGGAGGTTTTCTAATTTGGCTTTCGGTTCTAACATTTTTAATCTTAAAGCAACGAAACTTTGTTAAAGAATTATTTCCAAAAGACGGCAGTCGGGAGATCAGAAATAAGTTTAACGAGGTAATTGAAGCTATATCAGTATTTGAAAAAAATAATCAAATACTGGAGAATAGATTAATAGGGTTTAAAAAAGACAGCCTGGATTATATTAGTAAGTTCTCGGTTTTAAAATATAATCCATATAATGATACCGGCGGGGATCAGAGTTTCTCTTTGGTATTGTTGGATGGTAAGATGGATGGAGTATTGATTACGAGTCTTCATTCAAGAGCCGGAACCCGTACATATTTAAAAAGTATAAAAAAGGGCTTAAGCGAACTGGAGTTATCCAAAGAGGAAACAACAGTTCTAAAAAAAGCCATTGATGATTAAAATAATGAGAACATTTTTCGAAAATTTAACTAAAGCCCAAAAAGTACTAGTCCTCGTGATCATGGCTGTCGTCTTATACACAGTCTCCGCCGGAGTCTCTTTCTCTCTGTTTGCAAATTCTGCGGTTCCTAAAGCATTAGACGGCTCCAGTCTCCAGACTGCCCTACCTGGCGCCGGAGGAGAGCAGGAAGATCCAGGTCTTCCAAGAACTGAAGCCTGTCCTCTTAACGGTAATCTCCACACCAAACCCGCTAAAGAAGCCTGGGATAAAAGACGTCCTTTGGCTGTCATGATAGAAAACCATCAGGAATCCCGCCCTCAATCAGGACTTTCCTCAGCAGACGTAGTTTATGAAACAGTAGCCGAAGGCGGAATCACCCGCTTTATGGGCATGTATCTTTGCTCCTTTGGTGATATTCAACTTGGCCCAGTCCGTTCCGCTAGAACCTATTTCTTAGATTGGCTCTCTGAGTACGATCCTCTTTATGCTCACGTTGGTGGTGCTAATACTCCAGGACCGGCTAATGCCTTAGGTCAAATCATTGATTACAAAATCAAAGATTTAAATCAGTTCGGTATCGGTTACCCAACTTTTTGGAGAGACTACCAAAGACTAGGCCGCCCGGTAGCCACCGAGCACACCATGTACACCACCACTAAAAAACTCTGGGATATAGGCGAGAAAAAGGGTTGGGGTGTGGCCGATGCCTTGGGAGTCAGATGGGATAAAAACTTTGTACCATGGAAATTCTTAAAATCGGACGAAGCAGTTAACATTGGTGCGGCCGCTACGAAAATGACAGTTAATTTCTGGGAATCCCAAAAAGATTATCAGGTCGAGTGGAATTTTGACCAGGCAAGTAATTCTTATAAAAGAAAGAATGCTGGCTCAGACCATGTTGATTTGAATACCAAACAGCAACTCTCGCCAAAAACAGTCATTGTTCAATACATGAAAGAGTCAAGGGCCAATGATGGCTACGAAGGGAACGCCCATTTGCTCTACGCCAACAAAGGTCCTCAAGCTCCAACTGGCAAAGCTCTGATATTTATGAACGGAAAAGTCGTAAAAGGGAGCTGGAATAAAGCTAATCGCTTAGCTCGCGAAACCTTTAAGGACGAAGCCGGTAAAGAAATCTCATTCGTCCCAGGCCAAATCTGGATCCAAACTGTCCCTGAGGGTAGTTCCGTCACATATTAGTTACAAACTCTCCTGCCTTACCTGTGAGCCATTTTTGTCCCAGCTGATGTATTTACAAGAATGAGCAATTTTGGTATACAATTATCGTAGTTAGGGTAATAAACTATGGAAGAATTATTTGTCTCAAAAGTCCGGGTAAAAATACTTCAGTTATTTTTGACAAGCAAAGATGATCTGATGCACGTCCGGGATATGGTTCGCCGTGTCGACGAAGAGATAAATGCCGTTCGTCGCGAACTAGCCCGGATGGAAAAATTCGGTATGGTCTCCTCCGAGTGGCGGGCTAATAGGAGGTATTATAAATTCCGCAAAGATTATCGGTTCTATCCTGAGTTACTCGCTTTCGTAATTAAATCAACCGGACTCGGTGGGGGAATTATTAAAAATAAAGCTTCCTTAGGGAAAATTAAATATGCCATAATGGCAGTTAGATTCGCTCAAAACAGTGATTCGGGTCCTGAAGATGTTGATCTATTAGTTGTCGGGCAAATTGTTCTCCCCAGTCTCCAGTCGTTGGTTGCAGATGAACAATCCAAAAGAGAGAAAGAAATCAACTATTCCTACATGGACGAAGCCGAGTTTAATTTTCGCGTTAAAAGACGCGACCCTTTCATCTTGGGAATCTTAACCCAGCCTAGAATTATGCTAATTGGCGATGAAACACAACTAATGGATAATGTGATTGTCTAATCATTTCCCAATATTTAAAAAACATATGAGAGTAAGATTTTGGTTGATTCTAATATTAATACTTCTTTCGGTTTACGCCATCGCCCCCCAAATTAACTTACCTCAATCAATAAAAATTCCATATTTTAATAGTGAAATAAAATCACTAGCAGGAAACTTCCCTCTAAGATTAGGCTTGGACTTACAAGGAGGCACCCAGTTAGTTCTCCAAACCAAAATGGACAACATTCCCTCTGAAAATCGTGACAATGCTTTAGAGTCCGCCAAAGAAGTTATTGAACGCCGAGTTAACCTGTTCGGCGTTTCAGAAGCAATAGTCCAAACCTCAAAACTTGGCGACAACAGAAGAATATTAGTCGATCTGCCCGGAGTTAAAGACGCCTCGCAAGCCGCGAGCTTAGTAGGCAAAACTGCCCAATTGGAGTTTAGGGAGTTGATAGCTAGCGAATCTGCAGAAGCTTCCGGTTCTGCCGGTATGACAGACGCTCCAACTGGTTTAACCGGCGCCGATCTGAAAAGCTCACAAGTCGTTTTCTCTCAAGGCGGCAACACCTCAGGCGGCGCTCAGGTCCAAATAGAATTTAACCCCGAAGGCGCCACAAAATTCGCCGATATAACAAGAAGAAACATCGGTAAACCGCTGGCAATTTTTCTGGACGATCAATATGTTTCCGCCCCCACAGTCCAGCAAGAAATCTTAGGCGGTAGTGCAGTAATTTCCGGCGACTTCACAACAGAAGACGCTAAAGCTCTATCAATCCAATTAAATGCCGGCGCCCTTCCCGTCCCAATCGAAATAATAGAGCAAAGAATAATCGGCCCTTCGCTCGGTGCTGAATCAGTTAAAGCCAGCATTATCGCCGGAGCAATTGGTTTAATAACCGTTATGATCTATATGGCTGCCTACTACGGTTTCTGGGGAATAATTGCCGATATTGCACTGCTTATCTACACCTTGTTCGTTCTGGCAATTTTCAAAACCGGCCTCTTCCTTATCCCGCCAATTACCTTAACCTTGCCTGGCATAGCGGGATTTATTCTTTCCATAGGCATGGCAGTAGACGCTAACATCCTAATTTTTGAAAGGATGAAAGAAGAACTCAGTTGGGGTAAGTCCAGACGGCAAGCTCTAGAGCTGGGATTTGTTAGAGCCTGGTCTTCGATTAGAGACTCAAACATCTCCTCGTTACTTACTGCAGCAATCCTTTATTCCATAGGAACAGGATTAGTTAAAGGCTTTGCTGTAACTCTGGCAATTGGAGTTCTTATTTCTATGTTCACAGCAATTGTAGTTACCAAAACAATACTGAAAATGGTAATACGAAATAAGCGATAAGTGATACGCAAATTTAAACGTATCTCTCGTCTCGAATCGCGTATCTCAAAACAAACATGAATAAATTTACCTCAAAGAATCCTAAATTCGAACATTTAAGAAAAAAGTGGATCGCCCGTCACGCTGAAACTTCCCAAAATCTAATCGACAAACACGCCCGTCACATCGCAGCAACTTCTCTGGGGGGTCTAATGCTCCTATCAACTCCTGGATTGGCAATGTCCACACTGCCCGCCGAAATTGCCCCAATCGAACAAACTAAGATCTCAGCCTCCTCAAGTAACAATGCTTTACTGGCCTCGGAGCTTATAGACAAGTTACCAAATCAAGTCGAAAAGTTAAACTCCTCTCAGGATGATGCAATTGCCGCTCTAATAAAAAAAGATTTAAACATTGAAGTTAAAGCAGAAATTGATAACAAAAGATTAAATCGAACTTACGGTGTTATTGGTGGTGAACAACATCTCTATAGATACCCTGGTGACACCGTCCACAATCATGCCAGGGATGCCCAGGATTGGGCTATGTATGGAGGATCGGGAATTGCCCCAGGTCTCGGCGCTTACGGTTATTTCACACCCTCTAAAGAATCAATGACTGAAGAAATCGAAATGCGGGAAAGATACTATCTAGCCGTCCAAACTTTCCTTTCACCGGGTTTCTCAGAAAGAGTTGGCGAATATCGCGATTTCTACCGCTTTAGAAAAATGCTGGTAGTCAATCCTAAAACCGGTCAGGCTGTCGTCGCTGTGATAGGGGATGCTGGACCCGCCCAATGGACTGGCAAGCACTTAGGTGGCAGTCCCGAAGTAATGCACGAATTAGGTTACGCCGGAGGCCCCAGAAAAGGCCCAGTGTTATACTACTTTGTTGACGATCCTGAAAATAAAGTACCTTTAGGTCCAATAAAGTTAATAGAGAAGTTAGCGGAATCATAAATTATGAAATTTTACAGTCACTTAGTTGAAATAGAATCACTAACCATTGAACTCGATTCAATAAATTTCCAAGATCATGAAAAACATGAACTGGCTCATTTGATAGACTCAAATATTCATAATGTCGTAATGGACGCCATACTCTCAAAATTATCAGAAACCGATAAGAGAAAATTTGCCGAGATTGCGCTTTCCGATGATCACAATAAAATTTGGGATTTCTTAAATGACAAAAGTGAAGATCTCGAAAGCGACATCAAAAAAGCAGCTATTGAATTTAAGAAAAAATTACATGAAGACCTAAAGGAGGCTAGAATAAAGCATGCTTAAATTAATGAAATACAAACTCTGGTTCTTTATAACCTCGACTTTAATTATTATTCCTGGGTTAATATTTATCTTTCTGGGAGGTTTGAAATTCGGCATAGATTTCACAGGCGGAGCGTTACTCGAATACAAATTCGAAAAAGTTATCAACCCTGAAGAGCTAAAAAGTTTTGGAACTGTTGTGGCTTCAAACGAAAACACCTATATCCTCCGAACCCCAGCGGTTTCTCATGATGATCTCCAAACTTTAAAAACTCAAATCAAAGATAAATTCGGTAACTTCGAAGTCCGCCGGGAAGAAAATGTCGGACCAACGATCGGTAAAGAATTAGAGCAAAAAGCCTTGATCGCGCTTGTTGTCTCCTGGGTAACCATAATCTTATACATAACCTTCGCGTTTAGAAAAGTTCCTAAACCAGCCTCTTCATTTAGATTCGGAGTCTCAGCTATAGTCGCTTTAATCCACGATGTTCTGCTTTTAGTTGGAGTTTTCGCGATACTCGGATATTTCTGGCACGTCGAAATTGATACTCTTTTCGTCACTGCCCTCCTCACAGTTGTCGGTTTTTCAGTTCATGACACCATCGTAGTTTTTGACAGAATTAGAGAAAACCTGCCAAAGAATCTAGGCAAAAAATTCGAAACAGTAGTTGATATCTCAATCTCCCAAACTCTAGCCCGCTCATTAAACACTTCTCTCACCGTCATCTTCGTTCTAACCGCTCTTTTATTATTCGGTGGAGTCACAATAAAATGGTTCGTCGTCGCCTTACTTATAGGAATCACCTCAGGAACTTATTCCTCGATCTTTAACGCCGCCGCGCTACTTACTTGGTGGGAAGAAAAATTAGGTCACTAATTCTCAGGTGTGCTTGTGTCTGTCGCCTCAGAAGAATCCATAATGTTTAATAAATCATCTGGGTCAACTTCCTCACCAGCACTCGTAGCCGCCTGGCTATATCGATCCTTTAAAACATCCATCACATTAATTATGCCGTCCTGATAAACATCCATACTGGTGTTAAATTCACTATCCTGCACCGAAGAATGGAAAAAGTTACTAAAATCAGAAACTTCATATCCAAAAGACTGCATCAGAGTCGATTTCTGAACTATAAAAACAGTGGTGGCAATACCTAAAACGAGTACTATGACGAGGGCAACGCTTTTAATCATAAAATGCTGAATAAATTATAGCCGACTTCCGGCTATTTGTCCTTCTTAAAAAAATTATTATCAAATGCAATTTTATATAAAGCGTAATAAGAGGGTGCGAATAATAGGAACAGAATTAACCAAACAGTGAGTGGTAGTGGCTCATTAGCATAACTACTTAGATATTCAGATCTTGGAAATAACTGTCTAAAACCTTCAAAAGAATAAAGTAGCTCAAAAATTATTGAACTAACACATACCATAAAAAAGAACTGCCAAAAACGAGAAGGTAGCAGAGCTCTCTTATATAGGAATACATACATCGAAAGTATCGAAGGTGGTATCGTTAAAACTGAAAAGTAATCGTAAGGAGTCCACAACACTATCTCGTAAAGCATAGAAAAAAATAAACATCCCAGCAGTAATGTAAAAACAAAAAAATAAATCTTCCAGTAATTTAATTTAATAAGACTACTAAATTTAAAGCTTGTAAAAGTCTTAACCACAGGATAAATCACAAAAAGTGGTAAGCACATAAAGAATAAATCGATAAGCGATAAAGGCATCTCCTCATTAAGTTTTTGAAAATTAAAACTTATAAATACTACAAGATAAAAAATACTAAAACCCAAAGACAATAAATAACCTCCAATTATGATACTTTTTTTCCACAAAGAGACTTTGAATCTTCTGCCACCGATATAAGAGTACAAGGAATAAATTGCCAGAACATCAGCAAGAAGCATAACAATACTTATGAAATCCGCAATTGATTCAGGCGCAATAAAGACAGCAAAAACTTTTATCGCAAAAGAAATAATATAAATAGTTAACACCCATCTCCATATCCTCATTTTTTTATCCGCGAAGTAATTATATAATGAATTAATGGCTATTTTAAATGTCAAGAATCTAACAAAAAAATTTAAAGACTTTACAGCAGTTAACGATATTTCTTTCGAACTAAGAGAAGGAGAGATACTGGGTTTCCTCGGTCCCAATGGTGCTGGAAAAACAACGACTATTCAAATGCTACTAGGAATACTAACACCAACGTCAGGCTCCATCGAATATTTCGGTAAAGATCTGTTAAAACATCGTGAGGAGATTCTGGAGCAGGTTAACTTCTCAACCACTTACACCAACTTACCCTGGGTTTTGAAAGTTTCTGAATGTCTAACATTTATATCCTACTTATATGATATAAAAAACAGAAAAGAACGGATCAAAGAACTAGTCGAAGTCTTCGACTTGGGCGGACTTTTAAATAAAAACATCAGCAGTTTGTCCTCTGGTCAAAACACCAGAGTAAATCTAGCCAAATCATTTATTAACAACCCGAAAGTACTACTTTTAGATGAACCGACTGCATCCTTAGATCCAGAAACTGCTGATATGGTGAGAAAGATTTTATTAAAAGAGCAGAAAGAGCATGGAATTTCAATAATTTTAACTTCCCACAACATGAATGAAGTAGAAACAGTCTGCAATCGTGTAATTTTCATAAATAACGGTACGATAGTCGCGAACGACACACCTCAGTCACTTGCTAAAACAATCAAAATCTCCCACATCGAATTAAGATTTGATGAGGGAATCAACCAGGCCATAGAGTTCTGTGAAATGCAAAAATTAATTAGTCGAAAAGACGGTAAATACCTGACAGTAGATATTAAGGAAGTAGATATCCCAAATTTCTTAAAAACTTTAATCGATAAAGAATTGTTCTACTCAGAAATAAGTATAGAAAAGCCCTCGCTTGAGGATTACTTTTTAGAAAATATAAAAATAGAAAGGAAGGAAGCATGAAATTTCACCGGATTTACGGTCTGATGCTGAGAAATTTCTATGCCTTTAGAAAGAATATGGACCGGTTAACTGACTCTTTTTATTGGCCGACAATCGACTTAATTATGTGGGGTCTGACCAGTCAATTCTTCATGAATATGGGTGGAGGAAACAACGTTCTATTGATGGTCCTAAGCGGCCTGGTGATGTGGCTTATTCTGTGGAAAAGTCAGTATGAAATTTCAGTTAATCTATTGGATGAACTTTGGAATAAAAATCTAATCAATCTCTTTGTCTCGCCTGTTACTTTTACTGAGTGGTTAGTTTCTGCACTCATCTTGGGAATAATCAAAGTTATAGCCAGCTTCTCGTTTGCCTTAGGGATAGCTTACCTCTTATATAAAGTCAGGATATTTGATTACGGACTCCAATTCCTGCCCTACATGTTAGTGCTTTTATTAAGTGGTTGGACAGTCGGAATCTTTGTGACTGGCCTCATATTTAGATACGGTACAAAAATCCAGGCCTTTGCCTGGACAATGGTTTGGGTATTTGGCCCCTTTTCGGCGATCTATTTTCCTGTTTCGATTTTACCAATTTGGGCGCAGCAAATTTCAAAATTCATCCCCATGAGTTACGCCTTCGAAGGAATGAGAGGGGTAATATCAACAGGAATTATCGACTACCAAAAATTCTTCATAGGGGTGAGTCTGGCCTGTATATACTTATCACTGTCTTTGGTATTTCTATACAGAAGTTTTGCCAAAGTCATGCAAAAGGGGTTGTTAAAAGTAGAGTAGTTATGTACTGAGTTTAATTACCTGTCCTGTTAAATACTCTTTATTATTCTTCTCAGGTTTCTCTAATACTTCTTGAAAAAGTTCATTCAGAATTTCCCCAATTTTAGGTCCCGGTTTAATCTGTAAAATCTCCATAACCTCAGATCCGTTAATCTTCAAATCCGAAATCGAAAATGGTTTCGTCATAACTTCCTCAATTCTTTTTTTAAATTCCTCAGTCCTCCAGGAAGTCTCGGTCATTGTCCCGCCGCCTAATCTATCCCCAACCCTAACCGCCATCATGTCATCAATGTTTTCATAACCAACATTTTTTATAAATCTTCTGATTGCCGAATCTGTTTGATGTTCTGAAACAGTAAACATATGCCACCTCACTAATGCATGTAATTTCTCAATCTGTTTTGAAGAAAGTCGAAGTCTCTTTCCGGTTTCTTTAACAAGTCTGGCGCCAACAGTTTCGTGTCCGTAAAAAGTCACATTCCCCTGAGCGTCTTTCCTGAATGTATCAAGCTTTCCAATATCATGCACCAAACATGCCAGCCTAACGAGCGGGTCCTTACTTGGGCAAAATTTTAAAGAAAGAAGCAGATGCTCGCCAATATCATAAATCCTGTCATGCTTAGGGCCTTCCTGAACAATCCCAAAACATCTTGTCACCTCAGGCAAAATATACTCTAATAGACCAATTTCTTTTAACGTAATAATTCCTTCATAAAAATTATCAGATTCTAAAATCTTAAATAATTCATCCCGGATCCTTTCCCAGGAAATATTCTGTATCAACTTTGCGTTTTCTTTTATTGAAGCAAAAGTTTTCTCTTCTATGTCAAAGTTTAGTTGACTGCTAAATCTAACTGCCCGCATCATCCTTAATGCATCTTCCTGGAATCTTTTATCTGCCTCCCCAACAGCGCGGATTAGTTTCATCTTAAGATCTCCCTGTCCTTTAAATGGATCAACAAGAGTTGGTTTTCCTGATTCACTCAGTTCCATAGCCATTGCATTGATAGTGAAATCTCTCCTAGCCAGATCCTCTTCAATGTCTTTAGTCCACGAAACCTCAGTAGGATGACGTGAATCCTCATAAACCCCTTCCTTCCTCATGGTGGTAATCTCAAGTATTTGTGCGGTTGAAGTCTGAGAGCTGACGTCTGAAAGCTTAATTCCCACAGTTCCAAACTGATTGTTGTAGAACCCGTCAGGAAACAGCTCGAGAATTTGCTCCGGCGTAGCAGACGTAGTTAAGTCCCAATCCTTGTGAGCGCGTTTAAGCAAAATATCCCGCACAACTCCGCCGACTAAATAAATTTTAAAGTCAGCTTTTATAAATTTGCTAATAACCTGATAGACCTCATCTGGTAAAATAATTTCCATTATTGAATTGTACTAGATATGACTAAAGTTTGGAAAATCAAAGAAAAACTCTCTGAAGACACAATAGAGCAGCTACTCATCAATCGCGGTATAAACTCAGAGGAAGAGAAAGAAAAATTTTTTAACCCTAAGATTGAAAACTACAAAAAAGAATTGGAAATTCCCGGAATTGAAAGAAGTCTAAAAAGAATTCAAAAAGCAATTGAAACAGGAGAGCAAATTGTAGTTTTTGGTGATTACGATGTTGATGGAGTTACCGCCTCAGCAATCTTATACAAAGCGCTAACTTCCCTCGGCGCTAAAGTCATGCCCTACATTCCTCACAGGGAAAGGGAAGGTTACGGCTTATCCAAATTAGGCCTCGAATTCGCCCGGGACTCGGGCGCAACCGTTGTTATAACTGTAGATAACGGAATCGTCGCTATAGAACAGGCAAAGTTTGCTAAAGAAATTGGACTGGATCTAATAATCACCGACCATCATACTCTGAGTAGCGAAAAGCCAGACGCTTACTCAATCGTTCACTCCACTAAAATGTGCGGAGCAGCTGTAGCCTGGTGCTTAATCCGCAGTGTTATAAAAGAAGATTTGGCTCAGGAACTACTACAGTTCGTAGCAGTTGCTACTATCGCCGACATGATGCCTCTAATCGGTCTAAACAGAGCATTCGTAACAGAAGGCACAAAAGTTCTAAACAAAACCAAGAATCTGGGATTTCTGGCGTTATTTGCTGAGTGCCGCCTGGAAAGAGGTGAGTTGAAGTCTTTCGATATCGGGCACGTTATCGCTCCCAGAATTAACGCCATCGGCAGGCTTGAGCACGCCATAGATGCGCTAAGACTTTTATGCACCAAAGATCCAGTCAAAGCCAGAAGACTGGCCAGGCTCTTAAACGACACAAACGTCAGGCGTCAGGATATGACTTTAGAAGCGTACACTCAGGCAGTCAAAATGGCTGAACAAAATATTGATAAAAAAATTCAGGTTCTCTACTCAAAAGATTGGCACCAGGGAATAATCGGCTTAATCGCTGGGAGAATCACTGAACAATACGCACTCCCTACTATAGCGATCTCGGTAGGTGAAACAATTTCCAAAGGTTCAGCCAGAAGCATAAACGGTATAAACATAACGGAGGTTTTAAGAAGCTGTGCAGACAATTTAATAGACGTCGGAGGCCATGCCGGAGCAGCCGGATTTAGTGTGGAAACTAAAAAAATTGAAGTTCTAAAAGCAAAGCTCGAAGCCGCTGTATCCAAAATATCAACTGAAGCATTTGGAAAATTTTTAGACATCGAAGCAGAAATCCCCATTTCTAAACTAACAAAAACATTAGCCAAAAAACTTGAAGACTTTGAACCCTTCGGCCTGCAAAACCCCAGACCGGTATTCGCCAGTTTTAATTTAAAGTCATCAGACACAAGAACACTTAGCGCCGGCAAGCATCTGAAATTCAAAGCTGACGGAATAGATGCAATTGCTTTTAGCATGGGAGAACTTGAATCGTTTATCCAATCAGGCCAGCTGCTGAACTTGGCTTACAACCTGGAAATAAATAAATTCAACGGCAATGAAAATCTTCAATTTAAAGTTAAAGATATTCAGCTTAATTAAATCAGCTGGAAGAGGAGATTATGTGCGTTTAGTATACATACGACTGGACATTAGCTGATTAAGTGATATACTTATTTAAGTAATGAAGAAACATTCAAATTGGTTTAGCTTTACATATTTTTACTTCCGAAAGGAGGAGGCCTCCTAGTATCCTAAAAGGATATTAGTGAGAATCAGGCCTCCCAAATGGGAGGTTTTTTTTGTCGAAAACTATGATAAATATAACAAAATTAACATCGGATAAAATAATAATTGCTGGTCCCTGTGCTGCTGAAACGCGCGAGCAGGTTCTTGAAAGCGCTAAGCAAGCCAAAAAGCGTGGAGTAAAAATCCTAAGAGCCTCCCTCTGGAAACCCAGGACTGAGCCCGGATTTGATGGTGTAAAAGAGAAAGGTATTGAGTGGCTGGTTGAGGTCGCAAAAATGGGATTAACCCCAGGAACAGAAGTTCTAAATGCTAGAAACACTAAAGCTGTTTTAACTGCTATTGCTAAAAATGTCGAAAACCCTTCAGCCCTAATCTGGATAGGTGCCCGAAACCAAAATCATGACGAACAAGTCGCAATTGTTAAAGCAGTAAAAAAATACCCTTGGGCGCGCTTCATGTTTAAAAACCAACCATGGAGACACGAAAAGCATTGGAGGGGAATATTAAAACATGTGCTTTCAACAAAAATTGGTAAAGACAAGATCTTTCTCTCTCACCGGGGATTTGACCCAGGAACGGATGAGCCCCGCGACCCAAAAGAATTAAGGAACTTCCCTGATTACCAAATGGCAATGCGCGTTAAAACCGAAGAGGATGTCCAAATGATTATCGATCCTTCCCATATGGGTGGCACTGTCGACAATGTCATAAGGATTTCTAAAGAAGCCATGCGCCACAAAGAAGCAGGTACTTCCTTTGACGGTTTCATTTTTGAAATTCATCCAAATCCAACTATCGCCTGGACCGATGCTAAGCAGCAGTTAACATGGGAGCAGTTTGATGAGTTAATGGATGAATATCAAAATCTCCATAAAGAACCACAAGTCAAAACTAAATCTGCTCAAACTCAAGCCTCATTCTGATGTTAGATCAAAATTCAAAGATCCATATAGTTGGAGGAACAGGAGCAATGGGGACATGGCTCCGGATTTTTCTGGAGTCACTTAATTTTTCCGTTTCTGTTAGTGATGAAAATAAAGGGGAAGAAGAGATTGAAAAAGCAGACATTGTTTTTATCTCGGTGCCGATTAATCTTGCTCCGCAAATAATCTTACAAACTGCTCCCAAAACTAAACATGAGTGTTTAATGGTCGACCTCTCCTCAATAAAGTCGGAGACCAAAAAAGCTTTAGAAAATTGCGGCAGATCATCTCTGTCCTTGCACTTTCTTTTCGGGCCAACGCTCAGTTCTATCCAAAATCAAAAAATTATTTCTGAAAAGTTCAAGCAGTCAAAAATTGCTGACGATCTGGTACAAGTTTTTAAAAAGGAAGGCGCTCAAATTATAGAATTACCCAGCGATCTTCATGATCTAACAATGGCTCACATTCAATCCCTGACTCATTTTATAAATCTTTCCCTAGCTCAAATTCTTATAAAAAACAAAATCGGAATTTCCGGTCAAATCTCAACACCCGTTTTCTTATCACAACTTTCCGCAACCCTAAGAGTTCTTTCTCAAAGTCCAAAGTTGTTAAGTGAAATCCAAACCCAAAATCCTGAATTTATCAATGTAGTCGAGGATTATCTGGAGATTCAAAAAGATCTGGTTAAAAAGATTAAAACCGGTGATGTTAAAGAAATAGAAAAACAATATGCAGGCTTGAGAGAAAATTTAGAATCTATTTCCGGAACTACTGACAATAGCAAAAGAGTAGTTGAAGATAAAGTATTAGAACCCAAGAATCTTAAAGTCGGTTTCTTAGGTCCAAAAGGCACGTTCTCAAGTCAGGCAGTTTTGAAATTATTTAATGAAACAGACAATCGGCTTATTGCCTGTAAAAGTATCTACGATTTATTCGATAGCCTAGATAAAAATCTTGTTGATGTCATAGTGGCCCCCGCCGAAAATACTACTGAAGGAACTGTGAGAGAAACACTTGACTACTTATTTGATCACAAATTTAAGATTATTGGAAAAATTGATTTACCAGTTTCTCAATGTCTTCTATCAAAGGAATCAGATTTGAAAAATATAACTAAAATAATCTCTCACCCTCAGGCGCTTAACCAGTCGAGAAAATTTCTCGAAGATAATCTGCCCGATGCCATACTCGAGACAAGTGCCTCAACAGTTGCTTCAACAGAAGAGTTAGATAAAAAAGGGGTAGCCATAATCGGTTCAGAACTTGCAGCGAAGATTTATAAATTGAACACCCTAAAAAAAGATATCCAGGGTTATGACCAAAATACGACTCGATTTAATATAATTGCCAAACGCGACATGCTTAATCTGCCGGGCAGAAGTAAAAGTCTTCTTTTCCTGTCTGTTTTTAACCGGGTTGGTGTTTTAAGAGACATCTTATCCGTTTTTGCTGACCTCTCAATAAATTTGAATAAAATTGAGTCGCGACCGTCAGGAGAAAAGCATTGGGACTATTACTTTTATATAGAGGTTGAGTCAACCGATGAACATCCTAAATTCTTGCAAGCTCTTGATATCCTTAAACAGTATTGTCCTCAGATAATAGTTTTAGGTAAACTCTAAACATGGATAAATTGAAAATGTTGCGAAAACTTATCGATGACATAGATAACCAACTCCTGGATCTAGTAAAAAGCCGGATGGATGTGGTTGTCGAAATTGGCAATGTAAAAACAGAAAATAATGTGGAAGTCGTAGATAAAGAAAGGGAAGAGCAAATATATGTTCGGTTACTTGCTAAAGCAAAAGAGAAAGGTGTAAAACCCGAGGTTGTAAAAAAAGTTTGGAAGTCTTTACTAGAAATTTCATATGAGATTGAAGGAGGCAAAAATGGAAAAAGTTAATGTGTTAAACAAATATCAGGTATATATTGGTTCTGGGTTATTAGGAAATATTTACTCAATTATTGATACTAATGGTTTCAGTAAAATTATTGTAATCACTGATGATAAAATCCCCTCTAATTATCTTTCAGAATTTGAGAAGATCTCTATTTCGTCCGGAGAAGAGAATAAAACAATAGAAACAGTCAAAGAGATCTGGGAGCAAATGTTAAAGCTCGGTTGCGATCGCAAAACTTTAGTTATTAATTTAGGCGGGGGGGTAATCGGTGATATCGGCGGGTTCGCTGCCAGCTGTTATATGAGAGGAGTAAAATTTCTTCAGATCCCGACAACATTATTATCTGCAGTAGACGCCAGTGTTGGAGGCAAGGTCGGGATAGATTTTTCAGGAATAAAAAATCTCATCGGTTCATTCAATCAGCCCATCGGAGTGATAGTCGATATAGAGACATTCAATTCATTACCGGATCGGGAATTTATCTCAGGCTTCGGAGAAATAATAAAACACGGTCTTATCGCCGATCCGGATTATTTTAAATTTGTCACCTCAAAAAAACCTCGTGAATTTTCTCAAGACGAACTAATTGAAATTATAAAAAAATCCTGTGAAATAAAAGCCGCCATAATCTCCGGAGACGAAAAAGAATCTGGCAGCCGCAAACTGCTTAACTTTGGCCACACCATTGGTCATGCGCTCGAAAGCGCTTCCCTGCAATCACAAAAACCACTACTGCACGGTGAAGCAGTTGCGATTGGCTCAATTGCTGAAGCTAAAATTTCCTTTGACTTGGGGCTAATCGAAGATAAAGAACTATCTATTATCCAACAAGCCCTGGAAGCAGCGGGGTTACCGGTAAGTTTCAAAGTTGAAGATATCGATAAAATTATGGAACTAATTTCAAAAGACAAAAAATCTCAGTCTGGTAAAATAAGCTGGACTTTATTAAATAGTATTGGCTCAGCAGTCATCGATAATCAAGTTGAAAAGAATATTGTTCTTTCCTCGCTTGAATACATTTCAGACTGATTCTTAATGAACAAACTACAAATCATTCCCACAAATAATATTTCTGGAGTAGTCGATGTTCCCGGCTCAAAAAGCTATACCAACAGAGCGCTAATTATCGCCTCATTAATTAAAGGATCAGTCACGATAAAAAATCCTCTAAAATCAGACGATGTCTCGGTTATGATCAAGTGTCTTATAACACTTGGAATTGAAATAAAAGAAAATAGCGAAAGTATCCAAGTTATTGGAGATATTTCAGAGGTAAAAGATCAGGAATACCAATTAAACGCCCAACTGTCTGGAACTACAATTAGATTCATTCTGGCGCTGTCCTGCATTATTCCTGGAGTAAAAATAATCAGCGGAGATGATTCCTTAAATAATAGACCTATCGGTGAATTAGCAGGCGCCCTGAAAGATCTAGGAGCGAAAATCGAGTATTTAAAAAAACCAGGTTACCCACCATTAATCGTAAAATCATCATCACTTAGCCTAAAAGAAACCAGACTCCACGGTGATATTTCAAGTCAATTCTTCTCAGCCCTCCTGATGATAGCCCCACTTATCGGCGGTATTAATATCGATGTGATGGGGGTTCAAATCTCAAAGCCTTATGTTGGGATGACCATAGATCTTATGAAATATTTTGGAGTCAAAGTTGCGAATACCAACTTTAAAAAATATGTCGTTGAGCCATCACAAGGTTACGTCCTGAAAGATTATGTTGTCGAGGGTGACTACTCATCAGCTGGTTATTTCCTTGCAGCTGCCGCATTAACTAGTTCAACTCTTAGTCTTAAAAATCTCAACGAGAGTTCAATTCAGGCAGATAAGAATTTTATCAATATTCTCAAAGACTTAGGAAGTGAAATTAATTTCCAAGGGTCTTATCTGATTATCAAAGGAGCTGGAGTAAAGCCAATGCGCGTTGACATGGAAAACTGTCCTGACCAGGTACAAACATTAGCAGTTATACTGGCTTTCGCCAAAGGAAAATCCGTAATTACCGGTGTCAGATCTTTAAGAATTAAAGAAACCGAAAGAGTTCTTGCTTTGCAAAATGAATTATCAAAAATGGGAATAAAAACAGAATCAACAATCGACTCACTCACCATTTATGGTGGCAACCCGAAAGCTTCAGAAGTTAATACTTATAATGACCACCGAATGGCTATGTCGTTTGCCATAGCAGGAGTAGTTCTTCCGGGAATGATTATTAACAATCCTGAAGTCGTAACTAAAACATTCCCCGATTTCTGGGAAAAATTATCGGGTATTGGAATAAAATCTAATGAAATCTGAGAACCAAATTTCTACTGTAAACAAAATTTTCTTGGTCGGCTTTAGAGCCACCGGAAAAACTACGATTGGCAAAATCTTAGCCGAAAAACTGGACTGGTCTTTTTGGGACAGCGATTTCCTGATAACCCAGGAAGCAGGCCAGGATATTCAGAGCCTCACCAGGGGCGGGATAGACTGGCAAATATTTAGAAAAATTGAAAACCAGGTACTTTATGAATTATCCCGAATGGAAAACGTAGTTGTTAGTTGTGGAGGAGGAGTTGGTGTAAATGATGTGATAGATGAAATAACAAATAAAACTTTCGGGGACTTAAATAAAGAAATTCTTGATAATACTAAAGAAAGCATAGTGATACTGCTCACCTCCAAAGATGAAAGTATTAAGACGAGATTAAAAAGGCAATACAAAAATAAAAAAATTATGCCATTCCTGAACACTGAAAATGCTAAGATGTCAAAAGACGAAAAAAACCTGGAAGTCTTGATAGAAAAACAAATTGAAGATTCTATGGCTACGTTTCAGGAAAGAAAATCTTTGTATAAGAGTCTTACAAGTATTATCATCGACACGGATAAAATGCCGCTGGGAAAAACAGCAGAGGAGATTATATCTTATGTCAGAAAATGAACAATCAGGATTTAAAGTGTGTTTAATAATGGGTTTTCCTGTAAAAAATTCCAAATCTCCCGCCATGCACATGGCCGCTTATAAAGCGTTAGGAATCGATCAGGAATTTATATTTCTACCAGCTGAAGTCAAACCCGAGGGATTAGAGGAAGCAATAAATTCTGCCAGAAAATTGAATATAAAAGGCGTCAGTGTCACTATGCCCTATAAGCAATCAGTCCTAAAATATCTTGATGTACTTGATGATGATGCGGAAGAAATAGGAGCAGTTAACACTATTGTTAATGACGAAGGAGAACTGGTAGGTTATAACACTGACTGGGTCGGAGCAATAACAGCTCTTGAAAAGAAAACTAATTTAAACGGTAAAAAGGTCGCAGTAATCGGGGCAGGTGGAGCAGCCAGAGCAATTGTATTTGGGTTAGTGAAGAAAGAAGCTACAGTTAAAATATTCAATCGCTCAAAAGAAAAAGCTGCTTCCCTTGCGCGAGACTTTGATGTCGATTTTGCGGGCCTGGAAGAAATAAATCAGCTAAGTCATTTCGACATAATAATAAACGCGACATCCATGGGAATGAATGATGATCAAAGTCCAATTGATAAAGAATTAATTAACGAACACCACATAGTATTTGACGTTGTGTATACGCCTAAAGAAACCAGATTGATTAAAGACGCCAAAGAAAAAGGCGCTGAAGTAGTTTATGGATACGAAATGCTTTTATATCAAGGAGTTGAGCAATTCAAGTTGTATACTAAATACGAAGCCCCAGTAAGGGAAATGGAACAGGCTTTACTTGCCCAATTATGAAATATTGTCTTCCCATCATTAATGAGTCCAAAGAAGAGATCTTAAATCTGATCAAAGAAAACCCGGACTATGATTTTTATGAAATCTGGCTCTCTTATGTTAAAGATCTAGATACCGATTTCCTCAGGAAATTATCGGAGCAATTTAACGGCAAGCTAATCTTCCTTTTTAGAAAGCAAAACTTAGAAAAATCTGATTTGGGTAACGAATTAAAAGAAAGAATAATTAAGATACTAGAAAATTCTGATAACTATATGGACTTTGACGTAAATGATGGTTCATGGGGTCTGGATTTCATAAAAACAAATAACTTAAACAATAAAAAAATTGCCTCATTCCACGATTACCAAAAAACCCCCGATCCCGATTCTCTTACTAAAATTATAAAAGCTATGGAGAACTATAACCCAGAGATTTTTAAAGTTTCGACATTTTGTAAAACATCTAAGGATGGATTAAAATTATTGGAACTGCTTCTGGATTTAAAAGAAGAGAATAAGAAATTTATCGTGCTGGGTATGGGAGACGAGGGAAAGATTGTTCGCCTATACGGAGCTCTTTGGGGTAATGAATTAAATTTTGCTCCAATTAACGAAGAAGATTCTTCAGCTCCAGGACAATTCAGTAAAGAAAAATTAGAGAAAATTTTGGAGGAAATAAAATAGTGCCAGGAAATACATTTGGACAATTATTTAAAGTAACAACTTTTGGTGAATCGCATGGCGGTTGCGTTGGTTGTGTGATCGACGGCTGTCCTCCGGGAATCGAAATATCAGAAGCAGAAATCCAAAAAGAAATGGACAGAAGAAAGCCGGGTCAGTCCGCAATAACTTCACCCAGAAAAGAAGAAGACGAAATAAAAATTCTGTCTGGTTATTTTGAAGGAAAAACAACTGGCACTCCCATTCTAATGCTTGCCTACAATAAAGACATGCGTCCTGAGGATTATGATCATCTAAAAAACGTCTACCGCCCATCACATGCCGACTTCACCTACGAACAAAAATACGGTTATCGCGATTTCCGCGGATCTGGCCGTGCCTCAGCACGAGAAACCCTAGCTCGTGTTGCAGCTGGAGCCATCGCCAAAAAATACCTCAACCAAAGACTGGGAATCAAGATTCTATCCTTTGTTTCTCAAGTCGGGGATATAAAAACTGACATAGATTTTAATTCAGTAACTGAAGAACAAATTGAGTCAAATATAGTTAGGTGTCCTGATTCGCAAACCGCCGAAAAGATGATAGCACTAATTGAAAAAATGCGTGACTCAGGGGATTCAATTGGCGGGGTAATAACTTGCGTCATAAGAAATGTCCCTGCCGGCTTAGGGGAACCAGTCTTTGATAAGCTAAATGCTGACTTAGGGAAAGCCATGCTTTCTATAAATGCCGTCAAAGGATTTGAAATCGGCTCAGGCTTCGCCGGCGTTACTAAACCTGGAAGCGAACACAACGACGAGTTCATAATTTCTGATGGAAAAATAAGAACTAGGACCAATAATTCAGGCGGCATACTTGGCGGCATCTCAAATGGCGAAACAATCTATTTCCGTGTCGCCTTCAAAAGCGTTTCAACTATTATGAAAAAACAAAACACAGTCAACAGAAGTCTGGAAGAAGTTGAACTAGAAGCCTCCGGCCGCCACGACCCCTGCGTCCTCCCCAGAGCAGTCCCCATAGTCGACGCCATGTCCGCCCTCACAATAATAGACCACCACCTCCGCCACAAAGCCCAAAATTCTTGAAATATCAAATTGACATAATAACTGAGCAATCCTATAATTCTTTTCATGTCTAAAGATAATGAGGTTGTAATTATTAATTTTGTGACTCGCCAAAAACAAGTTCTTGAGAAAAATCCAGTAGAAGAAATTGAAGAGGTTGAGGCTTCTAATAAAACTACTCACCTCTGCAGAACTGAAAGAAATAGAAATGGAACATATAGCATGCAAGATACAAGATATAACAAGGGGGAATTAATTGGATATAGTGGAGGCGCAAGTATTCCTCTGGATGCTTTAATAGATAGGTTACCTCTTATTGGAGATTTAAGACCTGTCATGGGAGCTCTTCAATCTATTAGAGATATAAAAATTAAGAAATAAATTAAACTCCTGCACATTGTAAGCTAGGCTCATTTTTGATATCATTTCCAGGTTATGAATCGGACACTTATTTTAGATTGTAATGACAAGGTCGGTGAAATGGTTTCTATCTCCGGATGGGTTCAAGTTAGGCGTGATCACGGGAAAATTGGCTTCCTTGATGTTGCAGACAGAACCGGCATAATCCAGGTATTTTGTACCAAAGAAAACTTAGGAGAAATTAGGCCTCAGGATGTCGTCGAAATAACCGGCACAGTTGCCGCCCGTCCCGAAAAGTTAATCAATGAAAATCTCCCAACCGGAAAAATTGAACTTCAATCAGAAACAGTCAAAGTCTTATCTAAAGCCGCCGAACTCCCTTTTGATTTAGCAATGAAAGAACTCGATCTGCAACTGCCTACACTACTAGATTTTAGATCCTTAACTTTGCGTCACCCAAAAATAAAAGCTATCTTCGAAGTCCAGGCTGCGTTACTGGAAGGTTTTAGAAAAGCCTGTACCGAATTGGATTGTAAAGAAATAGTAGTTCCAGAAATCTCAGCCTCATCAACCGAAGGCGGCGCCGAAGTATTTAAAGTAGATTACTATGGTTTCCCCGCTTTCATGACCCAAAGCCCTCAACTCTACAAACAAATGTTGGTCCCTGTTTTCGAAAGAGTTTACACTATCGCTCATGCATATCGCGCCGAGCCATCTGTTACGACCAGGCACTTATCAGTCTCAACCCAAATGGATTTTGAATTTGGTTTTGCCGAATTTAAAGAACTTCTCGACCTGATCGAAAAAATTGCTTTTGACATGTTTAAACACGCGCAAGACAAATCATCAAAAGCTTTGGAAATGTTCGGCGTCGACAAAATCGCTTTCGCTAAAGCCGTCCGCCTAACTTTAAGAGAGGCTCAGGAAATAATCTTCAAAGAAATAGGCAGAGATTCCAGAACTGAAAAAGATTTAGCCCCTCAAGATGAAATCGATATCTGCAAATGGGCGCTAGAAAATCACAAAACAGATTTCGTAATTATTACTCATTTCCCAACTTCCAAAAGAGCCTTCTACACTAAACCAGATCCAGAAAATCCTGAGTACAGTTTAAGTTACGACATCTTATTCCGCGGCTTAGAAATTCTTTCTGGTTCCCAAAGAATTAACGATTACGATGAATTAGTAGAAGTTATCAAGCAAAGAAAAATGGATCCAAAGGATTTCGAAATGTACCTCCAGGCTTTCAAATATGGGATGCCTCCAGAGGGTGGAGGATCGTTCGGTTTGGAGAGATTAACTATGCTTTTATTAAAGCTTGGTAATGTCCGCGAAGCCTCTTTATACCCGAGGGATATGGAGCGGGTAGACGTCCGTCTATCTACTCTCAGATAATGAAACTACTGCCTAAAATAAATTTCTCTAAGTCTTCTGTGCGTAAGTTCAAAGTTTTGAGCTTGATTTTAGTATTAATTTCAGCATCAACATTATTCTTACTAACCGGCCCTCAAACTCTGGATTTAGTAGAAAGCAAAGTCTCCTCAGAAAATCTACAGCCGGCACCTAAGAACTTCGGAAGCACTGTCTTGGCAGAAACAATCGTAGTCCCTAAAATAGAACTAATTTCCGCCGACCTCCCGCAACCTGTCTTAACTGCTGTTGCAACTATCGCGTATGACCCGAACTTAGAAAAAATACTGTACCAAAAGAATATTCACACCAAACTTGCTCCGGCATCTACCACAAAAATTATGACAGCCATCATCGCCTCAGAGCACTACAATAGTGGCGATCTCCTAACAGTCCCGGCAGCTGCGATAGTCGGCGGCTCAACAATGGGCCTATCCGCCGGTGAGCAGTTAACATTCCGGAGTCTTCTCTATGGCATGATGTTAAATTCTGGAAATGATGCCGCCTATACCATTGCCTACAATTACCCAGGTGGTCTTGAATCCTTCATCGCCAAAATGAATGAACGAGCTGGTGTCCTTGGAGCTACTAACACCCATTTTGATAATCCTGCCGGGTTTGATAGCGCAAATCACTATTCATCAGCTTACGACCTACTTTTAATAGGTAAAGAAGCCATGAAGAATGCCAGATTAGGAACCGTCTTTTCTACAAAAGAAACCTCTGTCACCTCAATAGATAAAACCCAAAGTCATGTTTTAAAGAATTTGAATAAATTATTAAAGGAAGATGGAGTATTAGGCATGAAAACCGGCACAACAGAAATGGCCGGAGAAAGCTTTGTCGGCTTAATCGAAAGAGATAATCAAACAATTTTAACGGTCATGTTGAATAGTCAGGATCGATTTGGGGAAACTAAAAATTTACTGGACTGGATTTTTAAAAATTACACCTGGAAGGTCAATTAGTTTTTTCAACATTCTCACTCGCTATTGCTGGCACAAACCCAACAAACTCAGGCCCTTCAAAAACATACACGGGCTGTAGATAATTAGCAAATTCCTCAGACAAATAATAAGCTAAATAAATTTTAGTGATCGAAGCATTACTTGTTCTTGGTTCAATCGCCACAAACCCTTCTCCGCTTTTTAATTCCTCAAAAGCATCAGACGAATTCTTAATAGGATAAGTCCCAAAATTCTCCAAATCAATTGGCCAAAATACGTAATCAAGGAGCGTATATTTTCTATCACTATTTCTATTGGAATTGCCGATTGCCTTAATTAATCCTTCCTTGAATTTTGGAGTCACAATAGGATAATCCTCAATACTTTCCTGCCATAAATTAACAGTTACTAAGTTACTGTCTTTTTTGATTTGATTATTATATAAAGCAGTAGTTTTGCCCGCCTTGAGTTGGTCTTTAAGTAAGCCTTTAGAGCTCAAATAGTTCTTCAGAATTTGACCCTGGTTATTCTCATTAATAAAATCCTCCACTCGGTCAAAACTCTCGCCGCTTCCTGTTGCAGCATTTCTTCTGAATTTAAAATTACCGGTATCTAAGTCAACAATAAGCTCTCCGCCGCTAATATTGTCGTTAAATTTATACTGTGTTGCAGATATAGCCTGGGGAGTTTTGCTAAAGTCTAGCGATCCAGCCAGACTCTTAGCCCTATCTAAAGCTAATAAATCAGTTGCCAGCTGGGCTACAGAGTAGACCTTAAATAACCTGGGTGTATCTTCTGGTAGCGCACCTGTTTCAGTATCAAGATTGTAGGAAAAACTGGATGAAGAAGATATTGAGTCTGGGAAAGCGATCTTGGGTAGAGGACCAAACACCAAAGTCGCCTCCTCCACAACCACCGGCAATCCAGGTAAATAAATATTGTTATAGTAATAATGCCAAATACCCCAGGAAGCAAACCCCACGAACAAGGTAATTACCGAAACGATCATACCTTTCTTCGTAAAAGCAGCAGCCTCTGTCAGGGTCATATATCTTAATTATACTGGATAATCTCTGTTGCTGGTATAATGCCTCTATGACTGAAATACGCACGAGAATAGCTCCATCTCCCACAGGCGACGATCTACACATCGGAAATCTCTATACCGCACTAATAAATTGGGCCTTTGCGAAGAAGAATAAAGGTCAATTCATAGTAAGAATAGAGGACACCGATCGGGAGCGTTTCGTTGAGGGAGCAGAATCTACAATCTTAACCTCAATTAAAGCTTTTAACTTGAATCCCGATGAAAGCCCTGAAGTTGGTGGTCCTTTTGGGCCTTACAGGCAATCAGAGCGCTTGGAATTATATAAAAAGTACGCCGATGAACTCCTGGAAAAAGACTTAGCCTATAAATGCTACTGCTCAAAAGAAAAACTTGAAACAATCAGAAATGAGCAAACCGCGACCAGAATTAAAAAAAAGCACCGTGAGTATTGCGATCCAAATGAGAAAGGCGAAAATTCTGTAATCCGACTAAAAGTCCCTGAAAACGAAGATATAACCTTTAATGATTTAGTCAGAGGAGATATCACAATAAATAGCCATGAACTAGACGACCAGGTTCTCTTAAAGTCAGATGGCTTCCCAACTTACCATCTTGGTGTGGTTGTGGATGACTATTTAATGAAAATCTCACACGTCATCAGAGCCGAAGAATGGATCTCCTCAACACCAAAACACATTTTACTCTACAAAGCATTCGGCTGGGAGCTACCAGTGTTTGTCCATCTCCCAATTTTGAGAAACTCCGATAAGTCAAAACTTTCCAAAAGAAAAAACCCAGTCTGGGTAACCTGGTACTTAAAAGACGGCTATCTCCCAGAAGCAATACTAAATTTCCTAGCCTTAATGGGCTGGTCCCATCCCGAACAAAAAGAAGTTTTCTCAATCGACGAATTTATCGAGAAACTCGACCTAAAAGATTTCTCCCCAGTCGGCCCAGCTTTCGATCAAGTAAAACTAGATTGGATGAACGGTGAATACATTAGAAAAATGTCAGATGAAGAACTTGCTAATCGCTTGGAAAAATACCTGAAGAGTATTGACCACACCGCCAAAAATATTCCTGATCTAGTAACTCTTAAAAAACTCGTCCCCCTAATAAAAGAACGAATCAAAAAACTCTCCGACTTCATCCCTCTAACCGACTTCTTCTTCGGCAAACCCGAATATGATTTAGCAGTTTTTAATAAACTAAAAATCGAAGACAAAAAAGCTGCATTAGGAAAAGTTTCAGAAAAACTGGAAACAATTTCCTCTCCATGGAAATCCCAAGATTTCGAAAACACTTTCAAAGATTTAGCCAAAGAGTTAAACCTCTCAAATCTGGACATGTTCCAATTAATCAGAGCCGCCGTAGCCGGCCAATTAGTAACCCCGCCCCTTTTTGAGTCAATAGAAATCTTAGGAGAAAATGAAACCAAAAGTCGAATTATTGAAGCTCTCAAATATCTTGAAAACCCCGAAGAACCAAAGTACTAATCTCTAAGAATCTATATTTCAACTCAAACTATTTATCTTCGCTGCCATAATAAAATCGTTTTCAGTTAGTCCCTTAGCTGCGTGGGTAGATAAACTTATTCCAACTTTATCATAGAAAATATAGATATCCGGGTGATGTCCTTCGCTCTCGGCAATTCCAGCAATTTTATTAACAAAATCCATCGATTCTTTAAAGTTCTTAAATTGAAAATCCCGTTTAATCTGATCCCCAATCAAAAACCAACCGGAAATCAGCTGCATATAATCCTTAATCGTATTAATATTCAATTTCCCCTCACCATTCTCGCAAGGCACACAATGTTTCTTAATCAGGTCATTCATACTTATGGCAATATATTATCATATGGGGACTGGTATTCTCTAAGTTTCTTAACTTTGAGACCTATTAGAATTGTTAGGGCGATCGTTAGTGCTCCACCAAAAACTGCAGTCAAAGGCGCTCCAATAAACTGCGCTGTAAACCCTGCCTGCGCTTCTCCAGCCATCGGCCCTCCCTGCACAAACAGCGTATTAACCGCCACCATTCTTCCTTTAAGGTGATCAGGAGTCATAATTTGCCTCATCGTTGTTCTTAAAACCGCCGAAATCATATCTCCTACTCCCACCATAGTTAAAAACACCAAAGCCCAGAAGTATGATCCCGATAATCCAAAAAGCAATGTCGCCAACCCAAAAAGAATCACTCCTCCCAGAATAAATAATCCCTGATTTTTAATATGATGGTAGGAAGCCATCACAAATCCGGCCACAGTTGAACCAATCGCTGGAGCTGCATACAAAAATCCTAACCCTTGCGGTCCGATAGAAAAAACATCTTTAGCAAAAATTGGCAATAAAATTGTAGCTGATGAAAAAAAGTTGGCAATAAAATCAAGAGCCATAGAGTAAATCAAAACCGGGTTCGAGGTCACAAAAGTAATCCCGTCCCAAAGCGACTTGAAAGAAAACGAAACTTCACTCAAAACCTCATGCGCCTTAATCTGAATCGGGATTAAAGTCAGGATATAGATCAAAAATGTCACCGCATTAAAAAGATAAATTCCCTCAACCCCAAAATAAGCAATCATGAATCCTCCAAAAGCTGGCCCGATCATTAAAGACAACTGCCTGCTTATCGTCTGAAGCGAAAAAGCATTTACAAAATATTCCTTCGGAACCAATTGAGGGACAATTGATTGTCGTGCCGGACCCTGTAAACTTCTAAATCCGAATATAAAGAAAACCAAAATATAAATGTAGAGGGGAGTGATGGTTTTGTAAATAGTCATTCCCGCAAAAATCAAAGCTAATAATAAAGGCAAAATCTGCGACACAATTAATATCTTCTTCCTATCAAATTTATCAACAATTAATCCCGAAGGCAGTGAAAAA
>CAYNRM010000003.1:0-10752 GCA_964399555.1 uncultured Gammaproteobacteria bacterium
GCTTTAAGTGAATATGATGTTAAAGTGGCCGGACTGGGCCTCATCTCTATGCGTCATCGTACTCCGGTAGAGGACGATTTTCTTAAAAGATGCTATCGTGAAGGACTTGACCCCGCGAGTACAGTCAGAAGAATGAAAGGACGACCTATTCTGGGATTCTATTCAACCGACGATGGAATAGTTAAACCTCCGGAAACCAACATGAACAACGTTGTGGAAGCATTCGGTGCCGTTCCTTATTTAGCAAATGACAAAGGCCATTTCGACCGCCCTCAGGATATTGGCTATGTTATTAACATACTCTCACAATATATGGATTCAAAAACAACTTAGTGGAGTTATTCAACAACTTCTTCACTCTCAAAAACCACTCCATCATCCCCAGAACCCGCTCCACCAGCTGTATTAACTACTTCAGTCGCAACAAAAGTAAACTCTGAAAGAATAATCTCGTAAACCTTCATCCAAAAATCCTGCTCAAGTAGCGGAACTTCTATACTAAACAACACACCCTGATCAATAGCCCCCAGCATTAACCGATCGCTGGTCTTAATCTCAAGCGCTTTAAGATTCCCCAACTTCTTCTCGGTGGGAGTATTCGTAGATATTTCCTTCGCCCAATCCTCAATCGTTTTTAATTTAGTATCAGTAATTCGTAGCGCTAAACTGCCGCTGACGTCTTTTGAAAATAACTGCAAATCCGCATAAGTATTCCCGTCCACTTCCTCAGTTTTCTCAATAGACAAATTATCAGGATAATTGAAGCTAAATCCCGTGGGATCGCTATATTCAATAAAAGTTTCCGAAGGCTTTGCCTCTTTAATAATCTCCGGAGAGTAGGGGGAACCTGACTGTTTTCTAGGAGCTGAGAAGAAATATAATAGCCCGGCGGCAACAATAACTACAGCCAAAATTATCAAAAACAATGTCTTCTGCTTCACTAAAATTAGTATAGCATGGTATGCTTTAAGTCCATGAAGAAATTATTAGCACTAACAATCCTCTCTCTATTTCTCTTCGCTCAAACAACTCAAGCCAAAGTTCTTCCTCAGGCCGGCAAAGCCGGATCCAAAGCCCCCTCAGTAAAATCAGCCGGAACCACCATCGGTATTTCCCCTAAGCTGGGTAGCAACAAAAAATCTCTAAACGTCAACTTCTCGAATCTCCAAAACGCCTCCTCCGTCTCATACTCTCTAGTCTACAAAACAGCCACCCAACAAGAAGGTGCCGGAGGCGCCCTAAACCTTAAAGGCCAACTATCCGACAAAGTAGAACTCCTCTTCGGCACCTGCTCCGCTAATGTCTGTAAATACCACACCGGAATAAAAGACGCCAAACTAGAAGTAACCTACACCACAAAATCCGGCAAAAAGTACATCAAAAGATTCAAAATAAAAGTTTAATTTTAGCTTCTTTTCTAAAGTGAGTCTGATTATTCCTCGGTTGTTTTGAGTTTGCGGTTACCCCGAAATTTGATGATCAAAAAATCCAGTACCCAGGCCAGTAAATACAAATATAGAAATAAAATAACAATTTTCAGTTTTAAACTAAAGGCTAAGTCAAACCCGAGCAGCCAGTCAATAACAAGCGGAAAAGCCAGAAAAGTTATAAATAGTGAAGTTGCATCAGAGTAAATCTCAGAAATCTTTGTACCACTGTAAGATTCATGCCCTCTATCTCCAATGAACATATCACCGCCGAGGAGAAAATAAACAATAAAATAACCGGGGATTGTTAAATCAGCAGGATAAAAATTAATACTCTGTTTCTATTTGGTTTAAATTTTTCGACAAACTCCATGGTGCAGGAGGCATAAGCATTATATTCTTTGTGAGCCGACTGGGATTCGAACCCAGGACCAAGAGATTAAAAGTCTCCTGCTCTACCGCTGAGCTATCGGCCCAAACTGTATAGTTAAACTAGGTAGATATTATACTTTACGCCTACATTCAATTCAATGCACACAGCTCATTCGTGTTGGTACAGCTAAAAAACCAAAATAAGATTGTTCTCGAGGATTGAAGATAACGATCTGTAGAAACAACACAGAAAAAGCCCCTTGCGAGGCTTTTTCCCTTCTCGCCATACAAAGAATTATTGCTAAATCTTCGTACATAAACAAACTGAGACAGTCAGAATATGTTTTAACGAGAAATTCCAATTTACATTGGACTATTAAAATAGCGATTTTCACGCCCCCAGTCAACTAAGTGAATTTATATAAAACAAGATCAAAGTACTCTTTAACTAAACATTAGACTAATTCACTGATATTTGGTAAAATTTCTAGGCTTAACTTACGCATAGAGTTTCCTAGCGTATCGTTCCAATCATGGAGGAGTAGCGTTCGTCTACTTTTTTGCTACAGCAAAAAAGAGCTCCGTGGTTTGTCGCCTCCGGCGACTTTGCTGATGATTCTACTTCGGTGGGACGGGAGAGCATGTAGGTAGGTATGCCGCGTTCGTCTAGTGGTTAGGACGCTGGGTTTTCATCCCAGTAATCACGGGTTCGACTCCCGTACGCGGTACAGAATACTAAGTATGTTCTATACTTAATTGATGGATCCAATTCAATCTCCACCTCAACCTACTGATTTTAAAGACAAGGTCACCGAAACCTCAAGAGAACTCATTAAAGACCATTACGAAGGTTTCTTCCGCTCCTCAATTAATTTAATGTTCTCGCTTCTAAACATGCTAAAATCCAGCACAATCCAGGTAATTCGCCAGCTCATTAATAAAGAGTAAAACTTTCCGGTTTGATACAGTTTCGGGTAATTTTCAGCTTTTAAATTCTCTGCTAAAATAATTTTCTTATGCCGGATTCTCTTCACTCTACTTTAAAACAATACTTTGGCTACGACGAATTCCGTTATCCTCAAAAAGAAATCATTTCTGATGTCCTTAATAAAAAAGACGTTTTTGTTCTAATGCCAACGGGGGGAGGGAAGTCTCTTTGTTACCAACTTCCGGCCTTAATGCGAGAAGGCCTGACTATCGTCGTCTCACCGCTGATAGCTTTAATGAAAGACCAGGTCGACTCCCTAAAACAAAACGGCATAAATGCTGAATTCTTCAATAGCTCTCTGACGTCTACGGAAAAAGACCGTGTCCGCAATCAACTAATCGAAAAGAAAATCTCCTTACTATATGTAGCCCCCGAACGCCTCATGCAAGACAGCTTTCTCGAGATTCTCCAAACACTGAACATTAGCTTATTCGCAATCGACGAAGCGCATTGTATCTCCGAGTGGGGCCACGACTTCCGCCCTGAATACAGAAAACTCTCGAAAATTAAATCCCTCTTCCCGAATATTCCCATAATCGCCTTAACAGCAACCGCCACACCCAGAGTAAAAGAAGACATCCAAAAACAACTCAAACTGGGAAATGCCTCAAAATACCAAGCCAGTTTCAATCGGGAAAATCTGTTTTATTCGATAGAAGAAAAAGATGACGCTTTCGACCAATGCCTGAAGTTAATAAAAAAGCACGTTGGTGAATCGGGAATTATTTATTGCCATTCCAGAAACAATGTTGAAAAACTAACTGAAAAACTGCAAACCCGCGGCATTAATGCGCTCCCTTATCACGCTGGGTTAGAGGATGAAACCAGAAAAAATAACCAAAACCGCTTTATTAAGGAAGAAACAATCGTCATGGTCGCCACAGTTGCATTCGGTATGGGTATTGATAAACCTAACGTCAGATTCGTCATCCACGCCGACCTCCCCTCAAACCTCGAGCGCTACTATCAGGAAACCGGCCGAGCCGGCCGAGACGGATTAAATAGTGACTGCCTATTATTATTTAGCTTAGGAGATAGAGAAAAAATTAAACACTTTATTAATTTAAAACCAGATGAAAGAGAGCAGGAAGTAGCTAACGCTCAATTAAGACAAATGATCGGCTACGCTCAAAACAGCAACTGCCGCCGCCTCAGTTTATTAGAATATTTCGGCGAACCATTTCCCGACAAAAAATGCACTTCCTGCGACAACTGCTTAAGCCCTAAAGAAAAATTCGACGCCACAATCCTCACCCAAAAAATCCTCTCCTGCATTTATAGAGTAGGGGAACGCTTCGGCACTAAATATATTGCCGACGTTTTGACTGGAAAAAGAAGCACCAAAATTCAGGAAAATCGCCACGATAATCTCTCAACATTCAATATCGTCAAAGACTACCCAACTAATGATCTCCAATCCTTCATGAGCGAGTTAATCAGCATGGGTTTCATAGAACAAACCGATGGCAAATACCCCGTCCTGAAATTAACTAAATCAAGCTGGCTAATCTTAAAAGACAAAGAAAAAATTGAGCTAACCAAACCCGCGGTAACAGCCAAATCTATAGCAAAAACAACAAACGAAGGCATCCCCTTTAACATGACCCTCTTTAACTTACTTCGCGAAGTAAGAAGAGTCCTAGCCGCCGCCCAAAACCTCCCACCCTATATCATTTTTTCCGATGCCTCCTTAAAAGAAATGGCCACTTATTACCCGAGAACCAAAGAAGAATTCTCCCAAATCAAAGGAGTGGGGGAGCAAAAATTAAATCAATATGGTGACACTTTTCTCAAAGAAATAAATGCCTATTGCACTCCAAAAGGATCCGAAAATAACCACTCCTCAGCTTTCTAAACTGCATCCAAGCTTTAAAACGATTATAATCTTAAGGGTGATCAAAAAAATTTTCCTTTTAATTCTGGTTTTGGTAATCTTCAATTCATCTATGAACTTAGCAAACGCCGCCTCCGGTTTCGTAACCCGCAATGGAAAAGAACTATTCGTTAACGATAAGCCTTTTAAATTTATTGGGGTTAACCGTTACAATCTGCTAACAGTTGCCGGTCCTCCTTACTTAGGCTGTGGAACTGCCTTAACTGACGAAGAGATCGTAACAATTTTTTCCGAACTCAAAGTTATGGGAGTTAAAGCTGTCAGATTCTGGATTTTCCAAAGCTTCACCAAAAGCGGCACCGATTTCACCCGGTTTAATTTAGTCCTGACTCAGGCCGCAGTAAACGACATAAAAGTCATTCCTGTTTTTGAAAACCAATGGGGGGATTGTACTCAGGGCGCCTATAAATACAACGATTGGTATAAAGATGGCTACAAATCTCCCTACGGCACTTATCCAATTAACCTCAAAGATTACATTAGTAGAGTAGTTCCAATTTATAAAGACAACCCAGCGATCCTAATGTGGCAAATCATGAATGAAGCTGAAAGCCAGATCAAAGGCCCCGTCTACCAAACAGATGGCCAGTCTTTATTTGACTTCACCAACGATATCGCCCCTTTCATAAAATCTCTTGACCCAAATCATCTAGTTAGCTTAGGAACAATGGGTGGGGGACAACCAGGAACAGGCGGTCCTGCTTTTCGCTCTCTTCATGCGATTTCTGCTTTAGATATTCTGGAATACCACGATTACGGAGACGAACAAATCTTAACTCCACAAGGCTTAAACGACAGATTTAATGACAGCCAGGTTCTGAATAAACCGGTAATGGTGGGGGAGGCTGGCATAGTTATTCAACCAGGTTGCTCAGGTGGAACAACTAATTCCGGAAACTTTAGATGTTTTAGTAAAAATGAGCGCGCTAGCTTGTTTAAAAATAAAATTGACAACTTTTTCAGTAAACCTGAAGGCGTTGGATACTTGATTTGGAGCTATCGCGACAGAGCCATAACCAACAACCAAGGCTTCGATTTTGGGTCGGACGACCCGTTAGCTGCCTACATTACCGGAAAATCATCCCAACTTATCACCCAAACTCCGGTTACTCGAAAAATAGGCGATACTGATAATGACGGAGACGTCGATATTTTTGATTATAACGCTGTGTTAAGCGATCTTGGAAAAACTCAGCCAGGCTTACCCTCAGACGTTGACCAAAGCGGCAAGGTTGATATCTTCGATTTTAATATTGTCTTAACTAATTTTGGAAAGTAAAGCTTCAGCAGGATCCTTCAGGTATATCAATAGAAATTTGAGTAAATCCAAGTGCCGATAAAAATGCAGTTAACTGTTTTCTGGCATTATCAGAAGCCTGTTTCAAAATCCCCCCATCACAAGCCGCTTTCTTAATTGAATTTTCTGCAGCCTCCCTCGCTTTTGATTCTAAATCCTTATCTCCCGGACTCAAAATCCCGCGGGTCCGGTCATAAACTTTAGTCTGTGTATTATCCAAAGTCGTCACCAACACCTGTGGTTTTGGCAAAGTCACTCTGATGGTCGTATCCTCGACCTCTATATCACTTTCCGAAATCTGCGACAGATCAAACCCCGCAATAACCTGCCCATGAGCAATGAGTAAAATCTTATCCCCAAAAAGAAACTGTTGAAAAACATTCCCGGAAGTCCCACCATCAATAATCTTCTCAATCGTAAACGAAGCAGTCTCCAATCTCTGCAAAGCCCTCATCTCCCGAATAACCGCCGCCCGATCAGTATTCAACTTGATCCCCGAACCGCCTTTAAAAACCAAAAACCACCCCACCAGCAAAAGCACCACAAACACACTAGCCACAATTAAAAAATAAGTAACTTTGTTAAAAGTCATATAAATAAAGTCTAGCACAAAGTTACGAGAGTCAGTCAATTAAAATTATTGACTTAGGTTATGTAAAACAAGATACTTATACTAAGAGTGAAAATTGCCCTTCTAATAATTGCAGCTGCCATAGTTTTTACAGCGATATTGTTTATAACCCAATACCTGCCCTCTAAATCTCAGTGGGATAACTGCCAAGAGCAAATGTCTAAATCAATTGAGCAAAATAATGCTGAATTACAAAAAAATAAATCAGACGTAAAAGTTCAGTGTGAAGCACATAAAAAGACTTACGACGAAAGCAAAGCCTGTTTTGGAAACGTAGCAGAGTATAATTTTCTTACCAGAGCACTACTGAAGAATTATAAAATAAAATCTATGGATAAATTTAAAGATGCGCAACAACGATACTGCAGTCAGTATCCAGAAACTTTAGTGAATTAATTTCATTTATTCTTTTTAAGCGCAAAGGCTAGTTTATAAGCTGCGTATAACGCAGGTAAACTGGGCAAGATCCCCAAAAGTATGTTTATTTGGGATTCTGTATTAACAACCTCAAGTGGACCTGCCAAACTTCTGAATTGCGGAATAAATTGATAGAGTAGATTAAACCCTATCATTACAGCATTAAGCCAAAATAGTATCTTCCAACTCCTCAAATCTAGGAGATTTTTTTTAATTGAATATGCAAAAGCAGCCAGATTCAAACCAAAACTTAATAGGATGCTCAGCAATACGGTTGGGTAATACCAGTAATCAAAGTAAAAAATTAGAGAGAAGAGATTGAGTAGTAAAAATATCCAAGCATATATCTTCCAGATCACGTTAAAGAAAGTTTCTCAATTAGTAGAAGACAAGTCAATAAGAATTGAGAAGTTAAAAGGTAAAGATTCGAAAATAGCGAGCCCTCCAAACCAATGTGAGCTGTTTGCCACGAAAAAAGCCCGGTTGCCCGGACCTTTCTCGAAAACCTGTTATGAAATAATATTGCTACCACTTCAATGAATATTTGGCCTTGCGGCTTAGTATCCTAACAGGCAAACCCAACATAATTCTAATATTTCGGATTTCTCCTGATATCTATATCTATTCTTTCTTGCGATTGAACAGAGTCTACACTGGACTAACTACGATACTCTTATTTTTAGAAACTGTCAATAAATCTTTATATATCAAATATAGTCAGAATAATTACAGGCCTAGAATTTTGCTAAATGCTTAGCTACTTTCGCAAGTAAAACATCCATATCAAAAGACTTTTCCAACTAGGAACCTTTTTATTTAAGAAATTTTGCTCACGAGAGATTTAGGCTGCTTTTTCAAGCCTGATTATATCAGAAGATTAAATTTAATAGGACCGTCAGAACTATACTTATAATAATTGAAGGCCAAAGAAGAAAGGCAATTTTCATACCCTCTCGCGGTTCTCTCTGCCAATATCTGAATCTAATAACTCATCCGAATCTTCCTCAGCCCGTCCACCTTTGCTGCCAGCAAGTTCTGGTGTGCTTAAAGCGTTACTATATTTATTCTTAGGCCACAGCATATAAAGCAAAAGCGGAATGGCTATGAGAGGCAGTAACCACATAGGATTAAAGGCATTCTCAGCTCGGGTTACCCCCGCATTTTCATCAGTCTGGTTAATTACAGTTCCGGTCTCGTTAATTCCGTCCTGGGCAAATGTCTGCGTAACCGAAGCAAATATCCCTAAACTCAAAACCATCCCTAGTGCAATTAAAAATATTCGACTTTCTATTTTCATAAAAGTAATACTAGCAATCAAAAATAAAATTTAAAGCAATGAATTGTAAGAATTACGGTAGTGAAAAGCAGAATAATTTGATGTCCTATAAGTATATCTTTCCATTTCCTGATAATGTATAATTACTCTTCGGGCCAATTACTATGCCAAACATTAGAAACGTTGCTATCATCGCTCACGTAGACCACGGAAAGACTACTCTCGTGGACTCTCTCCTTACCCAAACCATGACCAAAATGGACAAAGATCTCGTGGGTACCGATTTAATCATGGATTCTAATGAATTAGAAAAGGAAAGAGGAATAACAATTTTCTCCAAGAACGCCTCAGTTAAATGGAATGACACCAAAATCAACATCATCGATACTCCCGGCCACGCTGATTTCGGTGGGGAAGTAGAGCGTGTTTTGAAAATGGCCGATGGCTGTCTTCTCCTGATCGATGCCAAAGAAGGTCCAATGCCTCAAACCAGATTTGTACTTAAGCAGGCTCTTAAAATGGGACTTAAAATCATTGTGGTAGTGAACAAAATTGACCGCCCTGACGCCCGAATCGAATACGTATTAAATAAAGCTTTCGATTTATTTATAGATCTGGGCGCCGACGAAGAATCAGCCTATTTCCCCGTTATCTACTCCTCCGGAAAACTAGGTAAAGCCGGTCTTGAGCCTGATATCAACACAATGTCTGATATAACTCCAATTTTTGAAGCCATCATGAAAGAAATTCCCGAACCAAGTGGTGATCCTGAAAAGCCACTACAGCTTTTGATCTCTAATATTAGTGGTGACAATTTCAAAGGCCGAATCGGTATGGGCAGAATCGAAAACGGAAAAATCGCCGCCAACGCTGAAATAATGCACATCAATCGTGAAGGAATCCAAAAAAGATTCCGCATTTCTTCATTAATGAGCTTTGAAGGTTTAGGGAGAATTGATATCAAAGAAGCCGCAGCCGGTGATATTGTCGCGATTTCCGGAATCCCTGATGTAACTATCGGTGAAACAATCGCCGATATTGAAAATCCTGTCGCCTTGCCTCTTTTAGATATTGAAGAACCGACGATCAGAATGTTAATCAGTGTTAATACTTCTCCTTTTGCTGGACGCGAAGGTGAATACAAAACCACCCGCCAAATCCAGGAACGCCTTTATAAAGAACTCGAAACCGACGTAGCTCTAAGAGTTGAAAACGGTCAAAACACTGACTGGATTGTCTCCGGACGTGGTGAGCTCCACCTGGCGATTCTTATCGAACGAATGCGTCGCGAAGGTTACGAATTCCAGGTCTCAAGACCACAAGTCATCACTAAAGTAGAAAATGGTACTACAATGGCTCCATATGAGCGCGTGTATATTGAAACTCCAGAGCAATTCTCGGGAACAGTCATCCAAAAATTAGGCTTAAGACACGGCCAGCTAATCAACATGAAAAATGAAGGCGGAATAATCGATCTGGAATACGTCATCCCTACTCGTGAACTATTCGGATTCAGATCACAATTCATTACTGACACTAAGGGATTAGGAATCATCAACACTATCTTCGAAGAATTCCGCCCCGACAGCGGAGCCAATTTCTCAAGAGACAGCGGTTCTTTAGTTGTTCATGAAACCGGCACCACAAAAATGTTCGGCTTAGTCGCAGTTCAAAGCAGAGGAACACTGTTCATCGCTCCCGGAACCGCAGTTTATAAAGGTCAGGTCATCGGTTCAAGCTCCAGATCCAGCGATATGAGCGTCAATGTCTGCAAAGAAAAACAACAAACCAATCACCGCTCGAGTGGAGAGGGCGTATCCGAACACTTCAACGCTCCAAAACTTATGGATCTGGAAGACTCATTAGAATACATCGACGACACTGAATTAGTAGAAGTCACCCCAAAAAACATCAGAATCCGAAAAATCGACCTCAACGGCACCAGATAAACCCGGGTTAAATATATCTCAGTTTCCAAAAGCGGCTCAAGCCTGGTTTAGATAATAAAGAATGCCAGCACACTAGAACTGATTATAAAAACAACAGAAGCTCCAAATTTCAATGCAAAATCCCTCGCTCCCGCTGAAAATGCATAAGCAGTTTTGGCAATTAAGTTAACAGCATTAGCAATTAATATTCCCAAAACTCCTAATTTAAAATCTATCCCATTTCCGGATAATTCTGACGCACTAATCACCACAGCATCAATTCCTGCCAATGCACCAATCCCCGATGTAATTAAAAACCCATTATCTCCAAAAAAAAGTAGTGACAATTTTGAAAAGATATTAATCAGCAAAAATAAACCCATGAACTTTAGAGCCGGATACAAATTAAAAATTTCATGCTTTTTTGTATTTGCAGACTGCTCAGTTTTGGAATCACCTCGTCTCCAGAAAAAGAAAAAACATCCGGCAATAAAAGTTGAAATGATCAAAGATAAAACCACC
>CAYNRM010000003.1:10762-14304 GCA_964399555.1 uncultured Gammaproteobacteria bacterium
AGCTTTGGGTAAAAAGCGAACTATTCACAGCCGCAATCAAAATTGAGATCTGCACAAAACTCGTCATGTTAGAAAACAGCGCCGCCCCCGTAAACATATCTGTACTCGGCGCACCCTTGCTCTGATTTGCTAAAGATTGTGTCGTCGCAGTTGATGAAACAAATCCTCCAGCCAGACTGGTAATTAATAAGCTTTTACCGCGGCTCATCGTTCTCTCAAGCATGTATCCGGCAATATCAATCCCGGTCATCAAAACAACAATCAGCCAGAGTTTATAAGGATTAATCAGGCTGATATCCTTAATTCTTTCAAAAAAGGATGTCGATTCAGCAACAGTTTTAAGGCCGGGAATCTGAGAAATAGAAAATGAATAATTAGGCAAAAACGGCAGGATTACGAGTACCAAAATTGCAAAACTAATAAAAGACCCCAACTCTTTTCTATCTATAGTAGAAATAGTTTGATGAATAAGCCGCTTTTTAGAAAGTATTACTGTGACAATAACCGTTAATGCCAAAATTATTTCAATCGGCACAATCCCTGCCGCAATTAGTATTCCCGCAAAATAAGTATAAAAAAGCGAAATCTCAGTAGTAATCCCCAGATCCTTAGTAAAAATGACTCCTATTGTGTAATTAATTAATATCAAAATCAAAAATGTTGTAGCTATAATTCCGGCAACCAGTGGGTTTGTAGCTAAACTTAGTCCGGATAAAGCCCCTATCAATCCAACAAGTGAAAAAGTCCTAAGCCCCATATCCAGAACCACCTGCCCTTTCTTAGCTGGAGTCTCTTTTTTCGGATCAACCTGTCTCTCTATTCCAATAATCGCCCCTATCGCCAAAGGCACCAGAATTTTAATTATCAAATCAAAATTTTCCATAAGTGTGTATTCTACATCTACTCCATAAACTTAGCTACTTCTGTCCCAATATTTCATAGTCCAGCCAAAGATATTTGCAGTATAATAGCTTTCATGAATTGGGTCGATGCAATCATTATTATTCTCCTTTTATTCTTTGTTTATGAGTCAATTGGTCGCAATTTCTTAGGTGAGATTTTAGACAGTGCCTCCTTCGTTATAGCTTTTTTCGCCTCCCTTCGTTTTTATAATGAGTTCGCTCAATTTTTTGTCAGCAGCTTTCAAGTCCCAAATTCTGTAGCAAAAATCTTTGGGTTTTTAAGCGTTTGGTTCTTGGTCGAAACACTCTTCTTCGGAGTAATTCATTTAGTCGTTTTCAAAACCATCAAAAATATCCATGTCCCAAAACAGTTAAACACTTTTTCCTTCATACCAGCGCTTTTCAGAGGGCTGGTATTTATTTCGATCATTCTGGTTTTACTTGGGACTTTCCCCATCCAACCTAAAATAAAAAAAGAGATTCTCGATTCAACTATCGGCTCGAAGATTCTGAGTGAAACCCAAAGATTAGAAGGACCTATTAAAAATGTTTTTGGTGGGATTACCGAAGACACTTTCAGCTTCCTCACCATCAAGCCCAAATCAGATCAGACAATCGATTTAGGTTTCAAAACCACCGAATTCAGCGCCAATGAAGACATGGAAAATCAACTCATAAGTCTTGTGAACAAAGAAAGAGCAGTCGCCGGACTTCAAACCCTAGAAAAAATAGACACTTTAACTCAAATCGGCCGGAGCCATTCCTCCGACATGTTTAAACGAGGTTACTTTGCCCATAGCTCGCCTGAGGGCAACAACGTCTCAGACAGAGCATTGGAAAAAAACTATGTCTTTTTAGTAATTGGCGAAAATCTTGCCTACGCCCCAACTGTACCACTTGCTCATAAAGGATTGATGGATTCAAAAGGCCACCGGGAAAACCTTCTCTCGCCAGAATTCAACAAGATAGGCATTGGTATTATGGATGGTGGAGTATATGGGTTAATGGTCACTCAAGTATTCAGCAACTAAAAATATTAGAAATCAGAACAGGAATTAAAAATTAAGAATTAAAATTAAAAGTTAACGTTATGCAAGTTCGCAAAACTCTATTATTAACATTAATATTAGTAGCCTCTCTACTCGCAGGCTCAGTTCTCATCTGGCAGGGTTTAAACTTAGATAAACAAAGCCAAATTACTAATAGTAACGAAAGAGATCTTCCTCAGGTCTTAGGTGATCAAAATAATTCAACTCAATCTTCTCCGCAAGCCACGATCTCAGCCTCTCCAACATCGCAAAGTAGATTCCTCGTCACCAAAGTAGTTGACGGCGACACTATTGAAGTCAAATCAGGTGGGGTGCTCTACAAAGTCAGGCTAATTGGCGTAGACACCCCAGAAACCGTCGATCCTCGCCGTCCTGTAGGTTGCTTTGGTAAAAAAGCCAGCGCTGAAACTAAAAGATTAGTTGAAGGAAAAGAAGTCACCCTAACTAAAGATATTTCCGACGTTGATAAGTACAACCGCCTCCTCAGATATGTCTTTTTACCTATTTCCAGCGGTGAAAACCTGTTTATCAATGATTACTTGGTACGTCAAGGCTTTGCCAAATCACTAACTTATCCGCCTGATATTAAGTACAATGAGCGTTTCGTGAGCGCTGAGAAAGAAGCTAGGGAAAATTTAAGAGGGCTTTGGGGAGAGTGCAAATAAGATATAATAAAACAGCCTGTTTTAACTGAGGTACTTTATGAAAAAATTTTCGTTTCAGGTTTTGGGTTTAATAATCTTAATTTTTGGAGGCACATATTTAACCTTTAATGCTAAATATCTAACTCCTCTTGCCGGAGTTTTCAAGCAGCCTGCTACTGTGCAGCAAAATGCCTCTGATAAAACCGACAAACTAGCGATAATTGGTGTAGACGGTGTCACCAAGGCTCAGCTGACTATTGAAATTGCCGATACTAAGGAAGTTCGCAGTAAAGGCTTGGGGTATCGCGAAAGTCTGGCCACAGATTCTGGAATGCTCTTCATTCACGACAACTCCCAAAAATACACCTATTGGATGAAAGGCATGGAATTTGCAATAGACATCATGTGGATCAAAGGTGACACAATTATGGACATTATACCTAACGTCCCCCCGCCAATTGTTGGCCAAACTGAGGATACTTTAGAAAGATATTCTTCGACAGTGGATGTTGATACCGTTTTGGAAACTAATGCCGGATTCGTCGCCGAAAAGAACATAGAAAAAGGTGACAAAATTAAGATAGAAAACGCCAACTGATATGCAAATCTTGCCCTTAAAATTTATCCACGAAGAAGATAAAAAAACAGTTGGGGCCAACTTGTATCACCTCGCAAAGCTCAGCCACTTAGGCATTCCGGTCATTGAATCAGTCGTTGCGATACCGCCTGTTTCTTCATTTGAAAAAGTCCTCAATAAGTACCTAAAGCATAATTTTATTATTAAAGACAACTTAAATAATATAAAAACCGAACTGTTAAACCTTCCTGTCCCCGAAAGCCTGCAAGGAGCAGAGTTCATAAAACTTGCCTCAGGAAAAGCGAAAGCCGTCTTAGATACAAAAAAACTTTGGGATAATCTTTTGGAAAAATGGGTTTATGAAATGTTG
>CAYNRM010000003.1:14314-30637 GCA_964399555.1 uncultured Gammaproteobacteria bacterium
CCCCCCAGCTCGTTGTTTTTACCGCAAATTTTACAGCTTTCGGACAAGGCTTTTTTGATGAAGACAGAGAGCACGCCTTCATAAAAATAGATAAAGGTGAATTATCATTTCAAACATCTTCGGAAATAGAGAGCCTCATTTTACTAAGTAATAAAAAGCTCCTTCTTTCTCAAATTTACTATTGGGGGATAGAGGACGGCAAAATTAAAATTGTTAAAGTCTCCCCATTTACTCAAAGCCTTCATGAAAGCATAAAAGAAGGCGAGAGAATAATCTCTCCTGAAAAAATAGATAAACCACAAATAAAAACCGCAACCAAGATATTTTTAGATTATAGAGGTGAGGTGCTAGCCAACTTCAAATCTGATGGAGTAATTCTGAATATCAATAAAAATGATAACGATTTAATAAACACTCAAGTTTCCAAAATTCTTAATTTTACTACCCAAACTAATTTCATTTTTTTCCCCGAACTTGAATTAAATTTAGATCAATCTCTGGAATTTGCAAAAACATTTTTGTTCTTCAGAAATAAAAAGAAACTCGATGTTCAAATCGTAATGCCCCAAACTTTCTCAATTGATGAATTCCTTAACTTAAAAAGAGATTTTGCTGCCTTAGGAATTTATAGTAAAGGAACTCTCAAGCTATGGAAACAATTTTTGACGGTCTCCGACTTCTTAAACCTGGACAATTATCTGGACGCGGGTTTCGACGGGGCAGTGATCGATCTAGATAAAATTTCTGAGCTTGTTTGCGGAGTTGACGGCGAAACAGTACGAAAAGAAGGTCGTAAAGATTGGTTAGATGCCTTAGTAGATTTTTTTAAGAAAGTTGAGTTCTCGAAAATTATTAAGCATGAAAAATCAGTTTTACTAAAAGGGAAGCTTTGTCAAAACGAAGAGCTGCTAAATTATTTCATTAAATCTGGAGTGTGGGCAATCGCTTTCGATAATTCTACCTCAGGAAATTTCAGAGAACACATAAGTTTTTTGGAAAAGCAGGCAATCAAAAAACTACCGCGGATTGAGGTTTAATAAGAGAATATATTCTCCCTTCGGACTCTTCTTTGAATATTCAACTAAAAACTCTGAGGTCTTCTTAGATTTCACCTCCTGATGGATTTTAGTTAATTCCCGCGCCAACACAATCTGCGGATCGTCTAGGCTTTCTCTTAATTCCGCGAGAGTCTTGAGTAATTTATGAGGAGCAACAAAAATAATAAAAGTAGTTGGAATTAATTTATTAACCCCCCGCAAATTCTGATACTGTGTTTTTCTCCTTCCTTCTTTCTCTGGCAAATATCCAATAAACATAAATTTATCAGGAGGTAATGCTGATAATGTTAGTGCTGTAATAACAGAAGACGCCCCTGGCAAAGAATCAACTTCCAACCCCTGTTCGATGACTGCCCTTACAACTTTATATCCCGGATCTGAAACCAGAGGTGTTCCTGCATCCGAAACCAAAGCCAGATTTAATCCTGATCTTAATTTTGCCGCAATCAATTCCTCACTTCTAAACTCATTAAAATCATTCAAAATAATAAGTGGTTTCTTAATTTGGTAATGAGTTAGCAACAAAGAAGTTCGACGGGAATCCTCACAAATTACTTCATCAACACTCTGCAAAACTTCAATAGCCCTTAAAGTGATATCTTTTAAATTACCTATAGGAGTTGGGACAATATAAAGCATTAGGGGATTATACTAAATTTTGAGTCAGTTTGAAGAAGAATCTTCGTCAGCTTTTTTAACAGTCTCTTTTAAATCTTTATAATTAGCATGCTTAAGTTGCTCTTTAGATAAACGGGGTCCGCGCTTATGCTGGATGTATTCAATTACCATCGGTAAAATTGAAATTAGGATGATGAAATAAACAATATACTCAAAATTTTCTTTGACCCATGGAAGAGATCCGAAGAAATATCCTGCAAATAATAAACTGGTTACCCAAATAAAGGCTCCAATAACATTGTAAAGAAAAAATGTTTGGTAGTGCATTTTTCCTACACCTGCAACAAATGGAGCAAAGGTTCTAACTATCGGAGCAAAACGAGCCAAAATAATGGTTTTCTTACCGTGTTTTTCATAAAACTCCCTGGTTTTCTCAAGGTATGCCTTCTTGAAGATCATTGAGTTTTCTTTTGAGAAAACTTTATCACCCATCTTATAACCGATCCAATAATTAACTGTGTCGCCAACAATTGCTGCAACCACCAGCGTAATATAGGCGATCCAAATATTTAAAAATCCACTACCTGATAATGTTCCTATCACAAAAAGAAGTGAATCTCCCGGCAAAAAAGGGGTAACTACCAGTCCTGTTTCAGCAAAAATAATCAAGAATAAAATTACATATGTCCAATTACCAAAGAGGCTAATTAAGTTTATTAAATGCTCATCTAAATGAAGTAAAAGTTCAAAAATCTCCATAAATCAATCCCTAATTTCAAAACCCATTAAAGTATTTTACCTAAAATCAGCAATCTTTTAAAGCTTCGGCTTCAAGACTGTTATACTTGGTCTTTTCTCTGTTCTTATAACCCTCGCTCCAATAAGGGCATCAGCTTCAAAGCCTTTGTCTGTTAACTTAAGCACCTGAGCAACTCCATGAATGCCTCTAGTTCCTTCAGCGACTGCTGCCCTTAGATGTTCTTGACCTGCAGCAGGAAGCTCAACTCTGAGTTCAGTTAAACGTCCATGAGTTGCAGCCTTGTTAACAGCCTCTCTTAATTTTCTTGCATATTCCTTTAAATGATCCCGATCTACAAAACTGCCAGTTCTAGTTGGTGCAGCTTCTATGCGAGAGGCAGCTATATTTGTCGCGTTAATAGTTTTCTCAGCTTGATCAGCGTCATAAATCTCTTCTCCATGGAATTCGTCTACAGGTTTCTTAGTTCTGGGTTTTCTTTTAAACCGTTCGGTCATTTCATTCATGACTGAAATATACAATTTTATACACTATAAGTCAAATTAAATCTTGGAGAAATCGAGTGTCGCAAAGTAATCCTCTAAAGTTTCAGCCCTTCTGATCTGCTCCACGGAACCGCCAGGCTTTAACAAAAGTTCAGCTGACCTTAATTTCCCATTATAATTAAACCCCATCGAGAACCCATGCGCTCCGGTATCATGAATCACGATTAAATCTCCAATCTCAATCTTCGGCAATTTGCGGTCTATAGCAAACTTATCATTATTCTCACAAAGCGATCCCACAACGTCATACATTTCTGTTTCATCATCATCCTCTTTCCCTAAAACAGTCTCATGATGATAAGCCCCATACATCCCCGGCCTCATCAAATTCGCCATGCAAGAATCAACCCCAATATAATTTTTATAAATCTCCTTTTTATGAACGACAGTCGTGACTAAAAATCCATAAGGCCCGGTAATCATCCTTCCACATTCAAAAACAACTTTGACAGGTTCTAAATTATTAGCAACAATCATCTCTTCGTAAAGCTTTTTAATCCCATCAGAAACATACTGCAAATCCATAGATTCCTGCTCAGGCTTGTATGGAATTCCAATCCCGCCGCCCATATTTATAAACTCCAGCGAAACACCCGTTTCTTCTTTAATTTCCTTAACCAATTCAAAAAGCATGCGGGCCGTTTCAATGATGTAATCCCCATTCAACTCATTTGATGCCACCATTGTATGGAGTCCAAATCTCTTAACCCCTTTATCCTTTGCAATCTGGTAAGCCTCTAATAATTGAGGTTTTGTTAACCCATACTTTGCTTCTTTAGGATCACCAATCAAAACATTCCCAGTTCGCGCCGGTCCCGGGTTATACCTAAAACACAAAAGTTCCGGCAACTTACCCAAAGTTTTTTCCAAATACTCAAGGTGAGAAATATCATCAAGATTGATAATTGCTCCTAACTCAAAAGCTTTTTGATAATCTTTCTCCGGAGTCTCATTAGAAGTAAACATAATCTCCTCGCCGCGAAATCCAACTTTTTCACTGAGGATGAGCTCCGCCAAAGAAGAACAATCAACCCCCATCCCTTCAGACTTGAGAATCTTCATTATGTACGGATTAGGCAACGCCTTCACAGCAAAATAATTCTTAAACCCCGAAACCCACTCAAACGCCTTATAAAACCCCTGCGCATTCTCCCGAATCCCCGCCTCATCATAAATATGAAAAGGAGTGGGAAAGTCCTTAATAATTTCCTCAATTCTGTTCTTGTCGAAAGGTAAAGTTTTTTTCATAATTTAATTCGTCATCCCAATAATGCTGTCATGCCGGACTTGATCCGGAATCCATACAAATTCCTGGATTCCTGCTTTCGCAGGAATGACAGCTTAAATCTTTAGATGGTTCTTAATACTTTTAACTGCCTTCTCAATATTCTCTTTTTGCCCAAAAGCAGATAGTCTTACATATCCTTCACCCTTAGATCCAAACCCCGATCCAGGTGTCGAAATAACATGACAGTCTTCTAACAATTTATCAAAAAACTCCCAACTGGTTAACGAGCCCGGACATTTCACCCAAATATAAGGTGCATTATCTCCTCCGAAAACAGTCAGTCCTAAATCTGAAACCGCTTTCTTAATTGTCCGGGCATTCTCCATATAATATGCAATCAACTCCGCGGCTTCCTTTTGCCCCTGTTCAGACAAAACCGCAATCCCGCCTTCCTGAACAATATTAGAAGCCCCGTTAAACATAGTCGTCTGTCTCCTATTCCAAAGCCCATTCACATCACCGTTTTCAGTCCCTTCAGCAACCAGATCCTTAGGAACTACCGTCCACCCTAATCTCACTCCCGTAAATCCTGCCATTTTAGACAAACTTTGAATCTCTATTGCACAAGCCTTAGCATCCGGAATCTCATAAATACTCTTAGGTAATTCGCTATCTGAAATATACTCCGAATAAGCGCCGTCAAAAATAATTACTGCCTTATTCACCAAAGCATAATCAACAAATTCCTTAAGCTGCGCTTTAGTGGCCACAGCCCCAGTTGGATTATTAGGCGAGCAAAGAAAAATCACATCAACTTTTCCTTCCGGAACTTTAGGAATAAACCCATTCTCCTCTAAGCAATCCATCAACACAATTTTCTTCCCCGCCAAAATATTAGAATCATGATAAACCGGATAAACCGGATCAGTGATTGCCACGACACAGTCATCAGAAAAAATAGAAGTAATATTTGCCGAATCCGACTTCGCCCCATCAGAAATAAAAATCTCAGAAGCATCAAATTCAATTCCCTGATTTTCATACCAACCAACAATCGTCTCCCTCAAGCTCGTACTGCCTTGCTCATCCCCATAACCCGAATAAGTCTTAACATCCGCCAGCTTCTGAACTCCCCGACTAAGTCCCTCAATAGCTGTAGCAGTAAGAGGCAAGGTCGTATTCCCAATCCCCAGCTTCAAAAGCTCAACTCCAGGATTTTTATCAGCAAAAGCCTTCGATCTTTTCGCAATCTCCGAGAATAAATAGGTTTTAGGTAATTTACTATAGTTCTGGTTAATTTTTGCCATGTTTGGTAATACGCGATACGTAATAGGTGACAATTATTTTAAATTGTCTTGTGTCACGTATCTCCTTTCTCGACATAACCTTTATTGACTAATAACTCCGCTGTCAAAATCGCCCCGCCCGCAGCCCCGCGGATAGTATTATGAGACAGCCCGACGAATTTGTAGTCTAAGATATTATCCTCCCTAAGTCTACCTGCCGCAATTCCCATCCCTTTTCCTAAATCTCTATCCAAAGCAGTCTGTGGCCTATTCTGATCCTCAAAGTAAGTAATAAATGGTTCTGGTGCTGATGGTAAATCCATACCCTCTAAAGGATTAAAATTCCTCCACGCCTCAAGTATCTGGTCACTAGTCGGCTTCACTTCAAACGCTACAGCTACACTTGCCAGGTGTCCGTCCGACACCGGAACTCTAATACAAGTTGCTGAGATAGATATATTATTTTCCTCAACAATTTTCCCATCGGACACCTCACCCCAAATCTTCAAAGGCTCTTTCTCTGATTTCTCCTCTTCACCCCCGATATAAGGATTCACATTATCTTCCATCTCCGGCCAAGTCTCCATAGTTTTCCCCGCCCCGGACACAGCCTGCATAGTAGTCACTAAAACTTTAGTCGGCTTAAATTGCAAAAGGGGAGTCAGCAAAGGGACATATGACTGAATCGAACAATTCGGCTTAACCACAATCAGTCCCTTGTCCCATCCGCGGTTCTTCCTCTGGATATCGATTAAATTTAAATGCTCAGGATTAATCTCCGGCAAAACCATCGGTACATCCGAAGTCCATCTGTGAGCCGAATTATTAGAAACAACAGCAATACCTCGTGACGCGTAGTCCTCCTCAATTCTCTTAATTGATTCCTTATCCATATCCAGGGCGCAAAAAACTAACTTAACTCTTTGGGTTATCTCATCGATATCACCCTCAACTTCTTTGACTATCATTGGGGCAATATTTGTGGGTATCGGCTCCCTCATGGACCACCTCTTATCAACTGCCTCGGCATAAGGTTTGCCTGCAGAACGTGGAGATGCAGCAATCGCTGCCACTTCAAAATAAGGGTGGTCTTTTAATAGGGTAATAAATCTCTGCCCAACCATACCAGTTGCGCCCAGTATCCCTACTGGAATTTTCATTGCGTGGTCTTTCATATAAGTTTCAGGTTTTTGAGAACTTTTTTCAAAGCCTCCAGATTTTTCTCCTCAAGAGGAACAAGAGGTAATCGCAGCCCGAGTTCAATTTTCCCCATTAAAGAAAGAGCTGTTTTAACCGGAATCGGATTAGACTCAATAAAATTAACATTCATCAAATCCCAAATCCGGTAATTCGCGCTCCTAGCTTCCTCAAAATTCCCATCAAGCGCTAAATGCACCATCTCCGAAAATTCTTTTGGAATTTCATTACAAACAACTGAAATACATCCATGCCCTCCGGCGGCAATAAGGGGAAGTGTAAACGCATCGTCCCCTGATAACACCGAAAACCCCTCAGGTCCTTCCGCAGCAGCCAGTTTAATAATCTCCATCATCTGCAATATAGAACCTGATGCTTCTTTAACTGCCCGAACCAGGGGCACTTCTCGCGCAATTCTAACTATTGTCTCAGGCGAAACATTCAACCCTGTTCTTCCAGGAACGTTATATATAGCAATAGGTAACCCAACCTCCGCTATAGCTTTAAAGTGCGCCACCAATCCGTCAGGCGTCGGCTTATTATAAAAAGGGGTTACATGCAAAAGCGCATTAGCTCCCGCTTCTTTTGCAACTTCAGAAAAATGCACCGCCTTTTTCGTATCATTAGACCCCGCGCCCGCAATAACCGGAATCCTGCCATTGACTTGCTTCACAACAGCTTCAATAACTGTGCGATATTCATCCTCAGTCAAAGTCGCCGCCTCACCAGTCGACCCACAAGGCACAATAGCATCAATCCCTCCCTCAATCTGAAACTCCACAAACTTCTTCAAAGCAGGCAAATCTAAATCACCATTCGCTTTAAATGGTGTAATAATCGCCGGTATTGATCCAAAAAATTTAATGTTATTCATTTTGCTTCGAGATACGAGATAGGAGACACGTAATAAATGTTTCGTATTACGTATTACCTTCCTCAAACAAACTATCAAAAGCAAAAACTCCTTTTTTCCCTACTATAAACTCCGCAGCCATAACCGCCCCCTCCGCATACCCCCGCCTTGAATGATTCTGATCAGCCAAAATTATTGAGTCAGCCGCGCTATCAAAAGTCACCTCATGCATCCCCGGATTCCGACCTCCTCGAATTGAAGCAAAATGCAACTCATCCCTCTCAATTTTCCTATCAAGCCGCCCGGTCTCAACCCTTATCTTAGCCGGAAAATTCTTCAAAATCTCCTGGGTAATCTTATGCGCAGTACCCGAAGGACTGTCTTTTTTTCCGGAGTGGTGAACCTCATACCCGTAAACATCATAATCCCCATACTTACTCGTCAACTTAGAAGCTAAAGCCACTAACTTAAAGAATATATTTGTCCCAATAGCAAAATTCTGCCCATAAATAAGCCCTGTTCCAGCTTCATTAACCCAACCTTCAACCTCAGAAACAGAGTCATACCACCCGGAAGTCCCAACAACCGTATTTTTCCCCAACCCCAAAACTTTTTGAATATTCTCTAAAGCTACCTCAGGGGAAGAAAAATCAATCACCACATCAGCATTCTTTATGCCTTCCTCATCCCAACCTTTAGATTCGGAACTTATAGAAGTTATTTCATGCTTCCCGCCACTTTTTATAACTTCCTCAATTTCCTGACCCATATTTCCATACCCAATCAAAGCAATTTTCATCGTACTGCCACCTCCTGGTCAGTTATTACCAAAGTGCCGCTGGAAGCCAGGTTAAATGTATTACGCACAATCACCGGAATCCCGGAATTCATAACAGGGGATAAACAATCAGGATGCAAAACTTTAGCCCCATTTTGCGCCATCTCAATCATATGATCAATCATAATTCTCTCCAATGTCCGGGCTTCTCTATGAAATTTAGGATCATGAGTCATAACCCCGTCAACATCAGTCCAGTTTTCATAAACCTCAGCCATAACCCCGCGTGCGACAACTGCACCAGAAATGTCTGACCCGCCCCGCGGGAAAGTTTTTAAGTTACCGCCCAAATCAAGTCCATAAAACCCCGGAATAACAACCTTACCTGAGTAATTTCCGATAGCACTCTGAAGTAGGTCGTAGGATAATTCATTTACAGAACCGTCACTATTAATCCTGATCACTTCTGTAGCATCAACAAACTTTGCACCTATTAGTTCAGCCAGCATTCGCGCCGCTAACCATTCACCTCTCGACGCTCGCCAATCGGGACTATCATGATTAAAAGCATAATCGACTGATGCCAGGTTAAGTGCCTCAGATGCATTTTTCCAGCCTAACTCCAATCCTTCTTCAATAAATCTTCTCTCAACAGCCGCCCAATCACCTGCCAAAAGTTGATCAGTGATTTTCTCTGAATACTTTGAATTTTTACCCGGCGCGGATACAACAATAAATCTTCTCTCGGGATTCAAATTAATAATTTCTATGACCTGCCTAATCGAGTCAGCATCAGCCATAGACGACCCTCCGAATTTAGCAACAATCGGTTTTGCGTTCATTCGAGGAATAATACAGTCTTAGAGACTGGAGCGTCAAATAATCCGCTATTTTATACAGAATTTATACTATTTGTTAAATATTTAACAAAGAACATAATGACAAGTTATAAAAAAAGAGCCATCTGTCTGTAATAACATATGGCTCTTCTATCTATTTTTGTACCAATTACCCATATCTTCTTGAAAGGTACGTAACTCTTTCAATCCAAAACCGCCATTACAAACGACTTTAAGGTAAGTTCAGCATTCCTTTGATAGACCCAGGATGACTCCGTTTGCTTCCCTAATCAATACCCCCTGTCAAACTTGCGCACTGATCTATGGTACTCACAAACACTAGGAGTAAAGGTGGGATCCAAATCTCCCTGTCTCCACTCACCCAAAAACTCGGAGCTAAATTAATATTACTATTGTGTAATGAGACCCTGTCAATACACCGGATGCTGTGTATTTAAAAGGATTGGAATACTAAATCAAGGAAATCACCAATGTTAAATATTTATCTCGCTCGAGTCCTTATTCAGATAGGATATTGTTATTTCCCCTCCGCAATATTGTTTTACAAGATCAACCAATTCTGACGCGGCATTATTAATAGGAATTGAGGCTACACTTTCAATCACAATTATTGCGTTCTTTGTTTCAGGTGTAATCTTAGTTCTTTCTCCCTCTCTCCAATTCCATCTTCTGCATACTACTCCAATGTCGTCTTTATAAATTACTTCACCGGGTTTTGGAGGATCATTTTCTTGACTCCCTAAAGATGTATATTCTTCAGTCCCGTCTGCAAATGTGAGCTCCAAATCTCTAACAATTTTATCAATATCTTCAGCGCCTACGGGAACTAAATGCTTAATGGAGATTAAGTTATAAAGATCGACAAGAGGGCTAATTTTTTTAATCTCTGTTCCTTTCAAAACGACTCTGGCGAGCGCCTCGACACTGGATTTATAATCACTGGGTTTTGAACCAAATTTTCTATATGTGTCTCTCCAGGGAAGTATGTTGGGATGCTGTGAAAGCTCTTCTAGATTAACCTCATTTCTCAATTTTAATTCTATCTGACTCGTTAGTAACGCTATATCAGGATTATAATGAGCATTATTAATATTCCTGGCGGCAATTACGGCAACTGAAGAATTATTAAACAAGGTAAATATTTTCGGATTTATTTTAAATTTCACGTTTGAAGTATATAGGCTTTTAACTCACTTCTGCAAGTGAAAATTCAGGATCTGGGTCGATATCTAATTTGTCCTCTACCACACCAAGCCTTCGATCTAATTTCTTAGAGTTGTCGTTGTTAATTTTATACATATCTGCATAAGCTTTTATGTCAAGTTCTATTGACATAACTGAAGGATAAATTCTGTCCTCAACAATTTCTTTTATTTCCTGAAGTGCATCTAGCTTTTCATTCACTACTGAAAGTTGCTCTTTAATAGTCCTAGTATGATTTGTGACTAAGCTCTGGAAAAGATCTAACTTATCAACCTTGCTCTTTACGATCTCAATCTGCTCTTTTAAAGGCCTTACTTCGTCCTTCACAGCCTGTTTAACCTCGTCTTTGATGGCTTTTTGAATAGTTTTTACTAATTGTTCGTCAGTCATTGGGACTACAGATACTAGTTTATCTTATTTTTTATAACAATACAGTTTTTCTATATCAGATTATTGAAATCTTCTAATTACTCCAGTACATTTTCCCTGAACCTGCATTTCTCCAACATTCACATAAATAGGCTCCATTGAAGAATTGGCCGGTTCCAAACGGATTCTCTCAGGCTCGCGGAAGTATTTCTTCAATGTCGCAAGCCCGGAATCCAAAAGCGCTACTACAATGTCTCCGTCAGACGCATAGTTTTGCTGTTCAATTATCACGTAATCTCCGTCCAAAATCCCGGATTCAATCATCGAGTCACCCTTAACCTGAAGCACATAAGAATGCTTTTTATCAGTCACCATATGTGGGGAAACAGACACTGTTGCGGTAGGATCGGTATAAGGCATAATCGGCTGACCCGCCGCAATGTAACCCAAAAGAGGGATCTCAATAGTCCGAGGCTTAGTCGTCTCATCCTCCATAACTTCAATCCCTCTGACAGTCCCTTCAAACTTACGAATAGCCCCCTTCTTAACCAAAGCCATTAAATGTTCATGAACTGTAGCAAGAGACGACAGCCCCATCGCTTCGGCAATCTCTCCTAAAGTCGGAGAATAACCATACTTATCTATATACTCTTTAACGAAATTCAAAATATCTTTTTGTCTTTTGTATAAAACTGCTGGCATCTGTTTAATCCTTTCTGTAAACTGTAAAATGATTTTCCAGTTACTGCTCTTGTTAAAATCTACTTTACCAAAAGAACCCCGAACCCGTCAAGCCATTCAATCTATATCAAACACCACAAAACCGAAGAATTCACATACAATCTTGTCATCCCGGACCTGATCCGGGATCCAGGAGTGATAAGACGCTGGATTCCTGGTCAAGCCAGGAATGACATAGTAATAGTTATTAAATTTCAATCAGGAATATAGATATTTGCCAAATTGAACTTTTCTGTTATTATTTGTTCTGATGAATTACCAAATCGGCATCATAGGTTATGGCATAGTTGGTCAGGCAGTAGAGTATGGATTCAAAGGCGAAGACATCCACATCTACGATAAATTCAAAAATTACTTAACACTTGCTGAAGTTTGCGAGAAATCCGAATTCATATTTGTAGCAGTTCCAACTCCAATCATGGCCGATGAATCAGGAATTGATTTGTCAATTGTTGAAGGAGTGGTCGCTGAAATAGTCAAAGAGGTTGAGGGGACAGACAAAATAGTCGTTTTAAAATCAACAATTGTGCCCGGCACCACCGCCAGTTTCCAGGAAAAGTACCCAAATGTCAATTTCTGTTTTAACCCTGAATTCCTAACCGAAGCCAATTTTCTAGAGGACTTTGTTAATTCGGATAGATGTGTGGTCGGCGCCTCGAACGATTTAACCTCAAGAAGGGTAATCTCTCTCTATAAAAAACACTTCCCTCAAATGCCAATGTTCCAAACAGATCCCACCACTGCTGAAATGGTTAAATACATGGCTAATTGTTATCTCGCATCGAAAGTCATCTTCGCCAACGAAATGTTCGATATCAGCGAAAAATTAGGCATTAAATACGAAGAAGTGAAAAAATTAGTTGTAGCAGACCACAGAATCTTCGATTCTCATTTAGACATCACAACTACTCGCGGCTTCGGCGGCAAATGTTTCCCTAAAGACTTACTCGCCTTAAGAGCCATGGCTAAAGAAAAAGGTGTCGACACTGCAATGCTTGATACAGTCTGGAAAAAGAACTTAAGTATCCGCAAAACCCGCGATTGGGACGAGATTCCCGGCGCAGTCACTAAAAAGAAAACTGATTAGTTTACCCTCAAAATACCCAGAATTAACGACGTCTAGTTCATTCGAGCCCTTCGTAAGAAATTTGTTTCACTGTTATTATCCAACGCAAAAAACTAAGAATTAGTAGAGGTTATTTCTGGGCTGCCTGCAGCCGGAATTGGTTCTTCCTCCATCGAAGCAGCACTGGCAATATCAGAAGCTGATAAGGGAGCTGTTGGCGCAGCAGGCTGTGCTGCTGGAAACGCGGGGATATCGTTTACTGGAGTTGTTGCTGCCATTGGGTCTACTGCTGCCGCTTGTCCAGGGAAGTTAGGAACTTCTGCTTCTGCTGGTGTCGAGACTTGACCTGGAAAGGCTGGTACACCTGGCTCTGATGAAGGGGAGACTGGCATTGCAACTGCGGGAGATACGGCAGGTTGAGCTGCGTGAGCTTGAGCTGTTTTCTTCTGCATAATATTCTTCACTTCTTGAACGATCTGATCTGGAGTATACGCAGCTTTTACTAAATATCCGTCTGCTCCCAATTCAAACCCCTGCTTAATAACTGCATCTTGTCCCAGGTTTGTCAAAAGAACGACTGCCACGCCTTTGGTCGTTGGATTTGAACGGATATTCTGTAAAATCTGAAGACCATTAATATCGGGAAGCATGATATCAAGCAAGACTAAGTCATAAGCATTTTTGGAAATTGCGGCTAGCCCGTCCTGTCCATTACTAAAAGCATCTGTGGTAAAACCTGAAAGATCTAACTGACGTTTAAAAAGATCACGAATAAACTCCTCATCCTCAACCAAAAGAACCTTCATAAAACCATTCTAGCACAGATTGTCAATGCTTACTCAACTTGCGATTCAGCCTCACATATGCTTTGTTAAAACATTAAGATCTACTGTTTCAGCAACCGCCGGTAGGCAAAAACTAAACGTTGAACCCTTATTAACTCCCTCTGACTCTGCCCAAATTTTTCCTTTGTGCAACTCAACAATGGCCTTAGACAAATAAAGCCCTAACCCGTTTCCCTTAGAGGCCTGTTCTGCCGATCCTCCCTGAACTCTGAAAAACTTAGAGAAAAGCTTAGTTAGTGCCTCCTTGGGAATCCCTTTTCCTGTATCTTTAATATGTGTGCATACCAAATCGTTATCAAAAGTAATCCAAATTTCTATTTTCCCCATCGGCTCTGTGTAATTCAATGCATTGGAAATCATATTATTTAATACCTCATTAATACGCACCAAATCCACCTGAACCTGAGGGATTTTTTTCTCAGGAGTTATAAATTTAAAACTAATTCTTTTTTCATCAGCTCTATGCTCAAAAGTTTCAGCCTGTGACTTAACGTTTGCTACCCAATCTATAATTTGGGTATGCAGACTCATCGCCCCGCGCTCAACCCGCGATACACTCAGCAGGTTCTCAACAAGTCCCGCCAGCTGTTGCGTCGAAGTATTAATGCGGGTAATAAACATCATTTGGTCTGGAGAAAGTATCTTTTCATTCTCTTTAATAAACACTGAAATATATCCTTTAATCGAAGTTAGCGGAGTTCTAAGTTCGTGCGCAGCCATAGACACGAAATCCAGCTTCATCGCTTCTAGTTGTTTTTCTTTAGTTTTATCCTGAAGCATAATAACGCAGGAAACATCAATAACTTCTCCCATCTCCGGTTGCCAAACTGTAATATCTGCAAAACTTTGCCTATTAATATTGCTGACGATCTTTATTTCAGGATGAGTAAAGATTTTCCTGGCCGGATTGTCTTTTATGACGGGCGCGTAAACTGATGGGATAATTTCACTATTATTCTTATCGTAAAATCTAACAAATTGGTCAATTCTCTTCCCGACACTGTCCATTTTCTTAATTCCTGTAAAATTCTCAACCGCTAAATTAACGAATTTAATCTCTAACTTTTGGTTCAGGATTATAATCGGATCGGTTGTTTCAAAAACCGTTGTGTCAAAAAGCTTATTTTGCGCCGCAGTTGTTTGGTTTAAAGTAGAATAATTCGAGTTATTCACGTCAAGTGAAGATTGAAGCTGATTGAGCATTAAATAAAGCGGCTTAAATTCACCTAAATATGTCTGGTTAGGTAATGGTTTATAAGTCCGGCTGATTAGGCTTTGAAACAAAAAAATAATAGTATCTAAAGGTTTCAAATAATTATGTTTTGTGTAAGTTATGAATAAACGACTGGAAAGTATGAGTAATGCACCTATTCCAATTAGGACAAGTAAAATCTGCCCAGGAGATTTGAAGAATGGAGTACTTATACTCAAAAACCAGGCAGTAACTGCCAGGGCAGTAGCAGGCAGGGAAAAAATTACAAATATAGCGACTAGGCGGTAACGCTTAAATTTCTCGGGCACGATATATTTATTATACAAGTTAAATAGTGAATTTAATTAAGTAAAAAATTCGGGTTTTGTGTGGTATTATTGAACATTCATTTAAGAATATGAGTTTTAAAATTTCCAGCCAATTCAAACCTACAGGAGATCAACCTCAAGCCATCGACAAGCTCGTTGCCGGCTTAAAAAACGGCGAAGAAAGCCAGGTCTTACTCGGAGTAACCGGTTCAGGAAAAACCTTCACCATGGCCAACGTCATAGAACGCGTCCAAAAACCAACCCTGATAATTTCCCATAACAAAACCCTAGCCGGCCAACTCGCCCAGGAGTTCAAATCTCTTTTTCCTGAAAACGCCGTTGAGTACTTCGTTTCTTATTATGATTACTACCAACCCGAAGCTTATATTGCGGCCTCGGATACTTATATAGAAAAAGAAACCCAAATCAACGAAGAAATTGAAAAATTAAGACTCTCAACCACAACTTCCTTAGTAACCCGCCGCGATGTAGTAGTCGTCGCCTCCGTCTCCTGTATCTACAACTTGGGTTCACCAAAGGAGTACATCGGCGCCACCATGGAAATTAAAGCCGGAATGACTCTCGCGATTGACTCAATTATCAAAATGCTCACCAAAATGTTCTATTCCCGCAATGAAATCGACTTCAAGCGCTCTACTTTCAGAGTCAAAGGGGACACTCTGGATATATTTCCTTCCTACACAGATCACGCTCTGCGCTTAGAACTATTAGGCAACAAAGTTGAAAGAGTCTCTATTCTTGACCCACTAACCGGCGACATTACTCCAACTACACACACAATCACCCTATATCCGGCAAAACATTACATCACTCCCGAACAACGCTTAATGCCAGGTATCGCCCAAATCGAACGCGATCTGGATATTCGCCTAAAAGAGCTAAAATCACAAAATAAATTAGTAGAAGCCCAAAGACTCGAACAAAGAACCAATTACGATATCGAAATGATTAGGGAATTCGGCTACTGTAACGGTATCGAAAACTACTCCCGCTATTTCGAAGGCCGCGCCCCTGGCACGCCTCCTTATTCCCTAATGGAATATTTCCCCAAAGACTACCTCGTTATAATCGACGAATCCCACATCACGATTCCCCAAATCCGCGGCATGTATAACGGCGACCAGGCCCGCAAAACCACATTGGTAGATTTCGGATTCAGATTGCCCTCAGCTTTAGATAATCGCCCTCTAAAGTTTGATGAGTTCCTAAGAAGAATCAACCAGACTATTTTTGTCTCAGCAACTCCAAATGAATATGAACTCTCCTTAGCAGCTGCGGGCGCCGCTCCAAAAGAAGCATTAGACTTTGGTGAACAAGCGCCCCAGGTCATGATTGGCGATGCCGACTGGTATGCCCAACCGAACGTCGCCCAACAAC
>CAYNRM010000004.1:0-24728 GCA_964399555.1 uncultured Gammaproteobacteria bacterium
CCAATGAATACTGCCCACCTGACTCTGCTACCGCTGTATGTACCGGGCCTGTTGGTGAATGGAAGCTGGATGAAGGGTCAGGACTTATTGCAAATGACTCCTCAGGCAATGCCAATACCGCTGATATCGTTGCTGGTAATGGATCTTATATAAATAGTAAATTTAATAAAGGCTATTCGTTTGACGCTCTCAGTACTCATATCTTCGCCGGATCAGGTAGTACTTTGGACAATTTAGGAGCGTCCGGGGGTATGACATTTGAAGCCTGGATCTTTCCTAAAAGTCGAGGTGAAAACAATAATGCTTTTATCGCAGCTAAAAATGCCGGTAACTCTCAGGCTACAGGTGGCTGGTTATTTCTGATAAATGGCATTAGCGGCAACCAGGCAGGACTGGAATTTGTAGTGGATGGTTCAACCGATCTGGTGCGTGATACAGCCGCTACCACCATTACCCTGAATCAATGGAATCATGTCGCTGTCAGTTGGGACGGCGTGATGACAACCGCCTCAACCGCCCGAATATTTGTCAATGGCAAAGAAGCTACCTATACCGGAACCACCAACGGCGCCACTCGTCCGGATGATGGAGCATCCTCACTCTATATCGGCAACGCCTCATCAACTGACCGCACTTTTGACGGTATCATTGATCAGGTCAAAGTCTTCAACTACAACCGCTCCCAAGCCCAAATAGCCTGGAGTTATAACAAGGGCGGACCTATCGCTCACTGGAAGATGGATGAGTGTCAGGGAACGACTATTAATGATATGTCGGGCAATAGCTACACCGGGACTTTAACAAATGCTACAGCTGGTACTTGCCAGACTTCGGGATCCTGGTTTAATGGTGTCTCTGGCAAGAGAAACTATTCGATGAGCTTTGATGGAACAAATGATTATATTACGGCCTCTGATACATCCTTACCCACCGGATCCAATCCCCGCTCTATCTCAGCCTGGATCAAAACCAGCTCGTCAACAAATCAGCATATCTTAACCTATGGTAATAGTGCGTTTGCCAATAATCAAATCTATTTAGCAATCTACAATTTAACCGGTTCTAACTGTAGTAATGCCGGAACCAACAGCACCTATGCTTTGGTCTTAGGTTCTGGTGTAGATCCTAATAATATTTGTGACAATAAATCACTGGTTGATGGTGGATGGCATCATGTTGTAGGGGTAGTTAATGGTTCAACTATTACTTTATACGTTGATGGAGTTCAAAGAATTACCAGTGCTACATTAACCGTAAATACTGCACTGGCCGGAGTATTGCGGATTGGAAGTACCCTTAGCGGAACAATACCATTTAATGGGCAAATAGATGACACCAGAGTCTACAACTACCCCCTAACCCCCACCCAAGTCAAAACCCTCTACAACGACGGCGCCACCAGATATGGCCCAACCACCGGCGCACCCTAACAAGCGCACTTTTATTGACAAACAAGCTAAATTCTGTACAATATAAGTATAGAAAGAGGTTAATATATGGCAACTGGGCAAACTCAAATTAGAATAAGTATCTCCCCTCAATTGGGAGATTTGTTAAAGTCCAAAGCTACACGATTAGGAGTACCCTTGACTCAATTTGTTAAACATTTAATTATCAAGACAGTAGAAACAGAAGAAGTTCCTACCTTCCAAGCTTCAAAATGGCTTGAGCATAAAACCGAAAAAGCCTTAAAAAATATTGACAAAGCAGTTGAGATAAACAACGTTGATGATTTTTTCAAAAACCTTTAGGGTATGCGCATTAAGCTTTCTGAGGAATTAATAGACGAACTAAAAAAGCTTAAGAGTAAAGATCAAAAACTTTATAATAAAATTCAGAAACAGTTGGAAATTTTTATCCAAAATCCCGGATATCCAAGCCTACGTTTACATAAACTTACCGGTAATATTGATAACAGGTGGAGTATCTCAATCACAATGAGTATCCGTATGGTTTACGTTCAACAGGAAGCAAACCTAGCTTATTTCATTGCTTTAGGCACCCATGACCAAGTATATGATAATGGGTAAGGCATTTGGTAGTTGTAAATTCATAGTTATTAACTCCAAAAAAGTCAGGCAGGAAAACATTGCAGTCAGACCCTAGCGAACTAATTAAACAAAGAAGAAAAGAAGTTCTTAATCCACTCAAAAATCCCCATAATCCCACCCGACTGTTGACTCTTAACGACTTGAGGCGAGACTTCATTTGCAGGATCATTACTCTTCTGAACCGTCGAACCAGGCAGGATATTAGTATTATCAGAAGATCTTATAATTGCTGAGTCCTTACTAACAGTAACCACCTCAGCCCCGGTTTCAACTTTCGCTTTAAAATTAACAGTCCCGGCAATTAACTTGCCTTCCAGCGCCTTCGTCGAGCCCCTTATAATGCTAACCTTTCCGTCCCCACCTTCCGCTTCCAAAGCCATTGTAAACGGCGATTTATCAGCATCAATAGACTCGTACGTCAACTTATCCTTTGGGTATTCTAAACTAGCTATGTAAGAATTACTGGCATTACCTGCTCCAGTGTCTAGTGACACAGTTATTGACAGTATCTCACCTGCAGAAACGGTTTTTTTGTTAGGTTCTAACAGTATTTGCGGACTACTTTGAGCAAACGCTTCCGCACTCAGAAACAGAGTAAAAGCAGTCACCGAAACAAGCAGAGCTAAAGATCTTCTTTTGGCCATCTCTATTAACTGTATTCAACTCACTATCCGCTGTCAAGTTTCAACTAGGATTTAAAGTATTCAACAGTCTTCTTAAGTCCCTCGACTAGTTCCACTTTAGCTTCCCAACCAGTAGCCTCTTTCAACTTTTGTGAAGAAGCATAATTTGCCATCACATCCCCTTTACGATCTCCTTTATCTTCAGTCAGTATTTCATATCCTAATATATCAGACAGTGCAGTTAATACATCAATAACTTTAGTCCCCTTCTCTGTTCCTACATTAAAAACATTAAAACCGGGTAGTTGTAGCACGGCCAAATGGGCGGCGGCTAAATCCTCAACATAAATAAAATCCCGAACCTGCTCACCCTTCCAATATAAAGTGATTGGTCTTTTCTCCAGTCCAGCCTTAACAAAATTAGGAATAGCATGTGTCTCAGGATCATGAATCTCTCCCGGTCCATAAGGATTAAAATACCTTAAAATACTCACATCAAAACCATCAGTATTAAAAAATGACTCACAAATAGCCTCAGAAGCAATCTTTGAAGCCGCATAAGGATTAGCCGCTGAAAGTGGAAAATCCTCAGTAATAGGTAAGGAAGCCGGCTCCCCATAAACCGTCGCCGAAGAAGAAAAAACAATTTTCCTAACCCCGGCTTCCCGCATCGCAGCCAAAAGCGAAGCCGTCCCCAAAACATTATTCTCCATATACTTAATCGGATCCTCAACCGATTCTTCAACCGAAATAAATGAAGCCATATGAATAACTCCATCAACTCCCTGAAGACTTTCTAAAAGCAATTTTGAGTCCCTAGTATCACCTTCTATCATTGTCATCCCGGACTTGATCCGGGATCCAGAACCCTGACCAGCTAAGAGCTGAAGACTGAAGGCTGAAGGCTTAACAACATCATAAACCACCACCTCATGCCCTTCTCTAAGCAGAAGCTTCGTTATGTGCGATCCAATAAACCCAGCACCACCAGTCACAAGTATTTTCATAATTGTTAATTCTTAATTCTTAATTTCTAATCAAATCTAAATTTTTAATCATTAAATTTTAAAACATTAAAAATTGATTAAAAATTAACTATCTCTTACTTACTGACCTCTTTAAATAGTTATACGGCGAAGCCGGAACTATTGCAAGCGAGAGGTTAGCGCTTGCTAACCGAACGTTTTAGAGCGAAGCTCGCAAAAGTTATCTCTTGCTAACACTTCTTTTATATAGGTCTAAATTCTCCAGCGCCATCCCCGTCCCCAGAACCACCGATAACAATGGATTCTCCGCAATATGACAAGGCACCCCGGTTTCCATGGTCATCATTTTGTCTAAATTAGTCAGCATCGAAGTCCCTCCACTCATGACAATCCCTTTATCAATAATATCCGAGGCTAACTCCGGCGGCGTTTGCTCTAAAACAGCCTTAACAGCCGTCATAATTTTCTTTAAAGGATCAGCAATTGCCTCAGTTATCTCAGCTGAATTAATTAAAATAGTCTGCGGCATACCTGAAGTTCCATTCCTCCCCCGAATCTCCATTTGCTTAACATCCTTATCAGGCACCTTAAGCGCATTCCCAATTTGCACTTTGATAGCTTCAGATTGATGTTCGCCAATAATCAGTCCATACTTCTTACGCACAAAAGACACAATCGCTTCATCAATTTTGTTCCCCCCAACCCGAACTGAATTATGTACAACCACGCCTCCCAAAGAAATAACCGCTACCTCAACCGTCCCTCCTCCAATATCAACAATCATATTCCCCGAAGGATTCGCTATTGGAATATTAGACCCTATTGCCGCAGCCAAAGGCTCATCAATTAAAAACGCCGACTTCGCCCCCGCCGACATAGTCGCATCCATCACTGCCCGCCTCTCAACAGAAGTCACCCCCGCCGGCACACAAACCATAACCTCTGGCTTAAACAACCTCCCACTCCCGCAAACTTTATCAATGAAATACCGAAGCATCGCTTCCGTAGTAACATAATCCGCAATCACCCCATCCCTCAAAGGCCGTGTCGCCGTAATATTCCCCGGAGTCCTACCGAGCATCTCCTTAGCCTCATTTCCCACTGCCAAAACCCTATTATCAATCGTCGAAACAGCCACCACTGAAGGCTCATTCAACATAATCCCCGACCCCGCCAGATAAACCAACGAATTCGCAGTCCCCAAATCAATACCAATTCTTTTAGAAAATTTAAACATACATTATTGTCATCCTGAACTACCGGACCAGCGAAGCAGGGAGGTCGCTTGCTTAAACTTGCCGGTGGCAAGTTTTTGACAAGGGGGTTCTCCGGAGCTTCCAAGCTAACTGAGTCGAAGAATAAAGAAAACTTGTTCAGCAAGGCAAAGTATAGTTCACTAAAAACCCTGTCACAAGATATACTAAGTAAATCAAATACCCTCACTGTCTAAGCTGACGACTGAAAGCTGATACCTGAATACTACTTCAAATTAATCCCGTACAAATTCGGCTGAGAAGCCGTTTGGGTTGGGAAGGAAGAAATAACCACTAGCCTCGAATTATCCGGCCAGGGAACCACTACATTAGGCTCAACCGATCCATAATAAATCTCCGCCTTATTAGTCCCGTCTATCTCAATAATTGAAACCCTGCTCAAGGCAAATTGCTCCTTTATAGTTAAATTTCCTGAAGGCGAAGGCTTCGGATTCTTAACAGGCGCAGCCGAAGCTGTTGCTTCATACTCGACCATTACTAAATGCTTAGAGTCTGGTAGGAACGTATAATTATTAGCTTTAGGCAGACTAAAACTTTTATCCAAACTCAAATCATTCAATTTATAATTCCCCTGGGCGTCAGAATAAAGAATTTTAGTTTCATCAGGAGACCATTTTAACGTCGCCGAATCAGAAGCAGTTTTCCTCAAAGTTACATCCTCAATCTGAGATAACTTCGTCAAACGGGTTTGACTCTCAGTTAAGTCCCAAGATTTCAAAGTGGCCTGATAATTGGCAGTTATATCCCTTGGCACATCATTTAACCCATTGGTATCCAAAAGCAATTTCCGCTCCGGCAGGTCAACAAATATCTGACTCGAGTCAGGAGACCATCTATACTTAGCCTGAGAATAATCAGTTCCATTTGACTGGACTATCTGCCTCTGCTGGTCTCCAACTCCCAAACCAATTCCATTCTGACTACTCATTACCCAAACCCAAATCCCCGACTTTCTTTCAGCAGCCAGGCCCCCTTCAAGCCCGTTAGGAATAATGTACATTAACTTCAGGCTATCCGGAGAAAGTACCGCATAATCAACACCGGAGTAAGTAATCGGATAAATGGTCGGGATAGATCTATATAATGCCGCCTTAATCTCAGACACCAAACCAGGCTTCACATCTATATCTTTCTCCCACGCAATATAACCTTCTTTAACAATCCGAACTTTATAATTTTTAGGAGGAAGCGAAGTTATATTGTCATCTGTCGCCGTAGTCAAATGCCCGTCTAGATATACAGAAGCTTGATCAGGAAGCGAACTAACAGAAATAATCCCCGTCCCGGAAAACGTGCCTGTATCAGCCTGGTAACGGTAACCTTTAGCTAAATAAATCGCCGCCCCAGCAATTAAGCTGATCAGCACTAGACTAAATAAAGTAAATACAAACTGCTTACTCATAAATTTTCGCGTATAGCGTATAGCGTATAGCGTATAGTCAAAAAATGCAATAAAACCATTCGCCATCTGCTATCCGCCATCAGCAACCCTCAACTCCCTGCCAACTTCGCCCTCACAACCAACCTGTTTAAAACAGTCCCCGGAGGATCACAAGTCTGCAAAGTTAAAACCGGCCTATCATACCTATTCGTTAAAAAAGAAATATCTGATGGCGGAGTTGTTGTTTTATCAAAGACAATGTAATCAAATCGTCGTCCTTTGTAGAAAACAATTACCCGATCCCCAGCCTCAAGCTCCCTCAACAAATAAAATATCGCGTTATAACGGGTAATGTTCCAGGGAGCATCTGTTGAATGCGAAAATAAGAATAAATTCCCTGCTTCCCCAGGAAGTGTCGAACCTTTCGCCTCAGCAATCCCTTCTTTCAAAGCTTTCGTATATTCAGCCTCAACGCCCGGATCAACCTGAGCAACAATCTTGGCATTAGCATTAATTTTCTCAATAACCAATCCGTATTCCGTAGAAACCGGCTTAATCAATTCCCCACCTCCATTAATCTCCCCAAATCCCCCCCCCATATTTCCTTCAGAAACTTGCGGCTGAGCACTTGCTCCAGGCTCTAAACTAGGCTGAATCTGAGTCTGCCCCTCAGAAGTAATAACCGTCTGAGCTAATTGATGCTTCTTCCCCGTAATTTGATCATATCTATACCCAAACTCCACCGCCAACACCGGCCCAAACTGCGCCAGCATCATAACAACTCCGGTAATAATCGAAAAATAAGTAAAAAACCTAAATAAAAATATCTGTTTAAATCTCTTTGAAGCCATTAAATCCTCCTAGTAACATTGTACCAATAATTAGAAGAAGACAAAGCCCGGTTTCTTTGACAGATTCTATGCTTTATTGATATCCTTGGTAACAATGAGTGAACAGCCAACCATTGAAACAGAAATTCTAATGGAACCTGTAGGTGTGAGGATATTAGGAGATAAAGATCCAAGAACCCTCTCTGAAGAAGAATTTGAACATTCTCCAGATACACTCTATCATGGCGCCACAAAGGATTTTGAGTTTTCTCCAAAATTCGACTATGAATCAACAGCCTACGGCGCAGAAACTGCAGGCAGCACAACCATAGGAGTGGGCCTATATACAAGCAAGGCTCGCGCAGAAGCTGAAAACTACGCAATCGAACGAGGAATTCCTAATGAACAATTTGTTATTAAAACTTTTTTACCATATCAAGCACGCATGTTGGATTTACGATCCAATATAGATCCTTCCATGAATGCATCCTTCCCAAAAGACCTTGCTCAAAAATGGAGGACTAGATACACTGAGTATTTAAAAACCAGAAAACAGCAGCCAGGACCACTCGGCATTATTATAGCTGCGTCTCAAGCTAAATATAGTGATTATTTAGATCGAGTCATGGCCTTACCCTCAGCAAATTTACGAATCCTACTTGAGACAGCTCCTGCACCAGCCTTAAAAAGTAGAAACCGTGCCTCCCCTCCTTGGACTGGACTCTTTTCACACTTTATGCAACAGGAAGGATTTGATGGCGTGATATATAACGAAGGCGGAGAAGGCAGAGAAGCTCGACCTGGAGCTTCATATGTCTTTTATAATCTTAATAAAGTTGGTACACATAAAAGCTGGCAAAAAACTAACCCAGCAGCTTCAAAATAAACTGTCGGGGACCAGGGAATTAAATCCTGTACATCTCGAATCCGAATCGAGCATTCTACCGATGAACTAGTCCCCGAATGTATTCGACATTATATCCTAAACCCCAATTCTAATTAACAGTATTGACACATTATCGACGATCGACCAAAATGTGTACATGAGGAAGAACTCTCAAACCACGGACTTGATCTTGGAGGTCTTGGAAGCAGGCGTAGATGGATATGTCAGGCTCGAAGATTTCCTTTACAATACTCACATTTATGCCAAAGGGTACGATCGCCCACTTAAGAAATCCAGTCTTTCCCAGTCACTCAGAAGGCTGAGATTAAAAGGTTTTTTAGAAACGGAGAAGAGTCAAAACCAAATCCTCTACAAGTTGACGGCAGCCGGAAGACAAGAACGGGAAATCCGCAAATTGCTAGCTGAGGATAATTGGGATAAGAGATGGAGAATAGTGATTTTTGACATCCCTGAATCACACAGAAAAGTCAGAAATGTTTTAAGATCAAGGCTCAAGTTATGGCAATTTAAGCCCTTACAAAAGAGTGTCTGGGTGAGCAAAAAATCCATAACTAAACAGGTAAGAGAATTCGTTAATGAGATCGGTTTAACTAAGTGGGTTCTAATTTTTGAGTCTAGTGATCTTGACAACATACACATTATTGACGATCGTTAATAATGTGTATAAGAGCTTCGTTTTAAAGGTTAAAAATGCTAGAATAATCACATTCTGGCCTCGTAGCATAATGGATAATGCAGATTCGTCCTAAGAATACGACTGTGGGTTCGACTCCCGCCGAGGCCGCATACTTCTCACTTCTCACTTTTCACTTCTGTTAATTATCTCCCCCGCCTTCTCTTCTATAACCTCATTCAAAGCAACAATAGGATTAATAAAAATATCCCTTCCTAGCTGCAAAATATATGCCTCACTAAACCCCGGCTTAATTCTCTCCGGTTTGATCTCTGGCACAGGCTCAATCGCCTCTCTAAATTCCTGAACAAACGGTTCTGAATCCGATCTAAAAGCCTTCTCCAAAAGCAAACTATCCGGGTACCTAATATCCTCATTCCCTGTCAATGATCCACCAGCACCCTCTTCAAGTTTTAAAACAGGGAATGTCGTTAAGGCATTCCCCTCCTGAGAAGAAACATTAACCTGACTACCCCCTTTTATTGATAATTCCGAAGTCTCACTGGAATTAGATTTAAATTTTATCGTAGCTATCATACCTGGCGCAGTTGCATTTGTCTCAATCGTCGCTCCATAAACCAAGTTCAAAGTCCCATCAAAAGTATCTTTTGTTTTCAGGGTAATTGGTAAGAAACCCTCATTCTTAGCTTCAAGTATCGTCACTTTCGCCGGATTATACCCAATCGCAAGTTGTAGAGCAGTCACCCTTTGCCCTTTAGGGTCAATCGCAATCTTCGCTTCGTAAACTCTGCCGCTTTGAACCGAAATAACTTCAGGAATAAATTTAACCTCAACCAAACTCCCCTCAGAAGCCTGTTTATTAAAGATCTGTGGCTGAAGCGCTAGGTAAACTCCAACAATAATACCCAATGTCAAAACCAATACTAGGGCTAAATGGGGCAAATCTCCCCTATCTCTTACATGTATGAAATCAAAAAAATGAGGCAACTGCGGCAGCATACTTTAATTCTAAATTTTTAACTCTTAATTTACAATCAAATCTAAATTTTCAATCAAAATTAAAAATTAGAACATTAAAAATTAAGTAAAAATTGGAAATTAAAAATTAAGAATTACGCGCCAAACCACAAACCAATTTCCTTAGCGGCCTCTTCAGGATTTCCGGAAGCATGAATCAAATTCTTAGTCGGTCGCCCCTCACTATTAGCTTTAGCAATAGAATCATTACCTAAATCTCCTCGAATTGTTCCTTTATCAGCAGTTGTTGGATCTGTAAAACCTGTAACTTTCCTGGCTAAAGCAATCGCTTCTCCCTCACCCTCCAAAACCATAGGCACGACCGGACCGGAAGTCATATAGTCGCGAAGTGACTGTACTATCTTTCGTCCATATTCCATTATGTCATCAACTTCGTTACCAGCGTCTTTACTCTTCTGACCAATCGACTTCATATATTCTTCATCCTCAACATAATGCTCCATGATCAAATCTCGCTCCGCTGTCATCATTTTAAGTTTGACAACTTTAAGCCCTGCTTCTTCGTAATAGGAAATTATTTTACCAATCAGATTTCTTTCAACTCCGTCTGGTTTAATGATAATTAAAGTTTGTTGCATAGCTAATTCACTTCTGTCTCTCGGGTATTGTAGCTGCCATCCTCCAAAATATCAACCATCGCAAACCGAGGAGCCTGCGGATTCCTTTCGCTGGTTACCGCTCCTACCGTTAACATTCCCAACTCATTCTTAGGCTCAATAAACTTAGAATAAAAATGAGTATCCGCCGAAAACACCAAATCCACCCCACCCCTCTTGAAAGTCGTAGCTAAATGATCAGCTTGGGAAGTTAGTTTTGGCGTTACCTTCCCCATCACATGGTCTGAAGATGGATGATACAGAGGAGTCGGCGCAAACACAAAAGTTAACTCTGGCGCATTCTCAGTTTCCGCTCTTGCTAACTCATCTTCAACCCACTGTAATTGAACCCCATCAAGTCCCATATAGTTATCAGAATTGTATATCAAAATATACCGCACCATATCGTAAGTGAACGATTGATACGTTTTTCCAAAAACCTCCACAAAATTTTTCGGTGGATCCGAAACCTTATCCCGTGAATCCCAAAGATCATGATCCCCCGGATTCGCGTAATAAGGCAATCCTGAACTCTCCAAAACTTGCTTAGTTGCACTTAATTCCTCAACAGTTCCCACATCCGATAAATCCCCCATTATCACCACAAATTTCGCCCCCTCAGCTTTAACCTGGCTCAAAGCTCTCTCAAGCGTTGCTATATCTTTATGAGAATCAGCCATCACCGCAAACTTAAACTTAACAGGCGACCCGGAACCTCCACCCTGATCTGACTGCTCACCCTCCTCGCCCTTATCACCCAAGCCCGTCGTATTCTTAATCGATTCCTTAGGATCAAAAGTTAATAAACCTATCAGAGTTTCATAAGCCGACTCCGAAGTCAAAAGCCCCTGCAAACTAGTCGCGTCCAACTTCATAGGATCATATCCCGAAAACGCCTTATAAGCCTGCACAAGCCCTAAAGCCAAAACCCCCATAATAACCACACTCATAATCAGCCTGAAAAGCCCAAGTAGCGGATTTGATGATTTTTTATGACCCTTAGAAAAAAACATAAGCCTCCAAGAAAACAAGACACAAGTATTCCAAACAATAACCAATTTTCAAATATTCAAACTCCAAAATAATTTGGTTATTATGGATTTATAATTTGAGATTTGTTTGTTACTTGTATCTTGGATACTTAATCATTAGTAGTTACATCTTATCAACAGTCTCTATCCCGAGTAAATACAACCCCAACTTAATACTCTCCGCCACCTTATTTGAAAGCAGTAATCTGAACTCAGAGTGTTTAGACCCAACAATCGCGTGCTTCTCGTAAAACAAATTAAATGCTTTAGTCAGGCTCAAAAGATATTTAGTTAACTCATTGGGTGAAAAATTAACAGTCGCCTTCTCAACAATAAATTCAAAATACTCCAACTGCCTCAAGATCTCCCTCTCCTCCTTCTCTAAGCTATCAGCTATCAGCTTTCCGCTATCAGCTTTCTTTTGTTTGGCTGACGACTGATTGCTGACGACTGATTGCTGACCCTCTTGCGCGATTCCCTCTTCTTGATCCTGCTCTTGATCAATTCCAGCCTTAAAATCCATTGCGCGATTCCTCGCTGCTTTCTTCAGTAACGACATAATCCGCGCATAAACATACAAAACATAAGGCCCGGTATCCCCATGAATCGAAATCGACTCCTCAACATCATAAATCAAATCCGAGCCTACAGAATATTTAAAGAACGCAAACTTAATCGCAGCTACTGCCAGCTTCTGAATACTAAGTTCATCAAGCTCCGGAGATATCTCTCTAATCTTAAGCTTAACTTCCTCTAAAATATCCTCCGCCGCCACAATATTACCCTGCCGTGACGACATCTTCCCGCTGGGCAGCCTGACTTCCCCGTAAGACACATGATTAATCTTTGCTTTGAGGTGCGGGTAAATCGTCTCATTCACTTTGATAACTACCTTAAAGTAATCATCCTGTTCTTTGTGAGAAAAGATATTTAGTTCATCAAAAAGCAAAATCTCCTGATACTTCTCAGCCAGCCCAACCTCCTTACCTTCGTAAGTCGGATTACCTTTTGAATTTATAAAAACGCGATTATGTAGTCCGTGCTTCTCTCCCTGAAATATAATTGCGCCGTCATCTTTAACAAACACTTTCCCGATATTCTCATTAACTATCCTCGCTCCTAACTGGTCTACCTCCGACTCATTAATTCTCCTATCAAACAAAGTCCCAAAGCTGGAATAAATTAATTCAAAATAACCCAATGACCAATCTCTGGTTTCCTCCCACAACAACTTAAGCCCTAAATCTCTTTGATATAGTTTATTAGTAATCTGATCTATTTCTTCCTTCACTTCCAACGATTTCTCGTACTCACCATGGGCATATGCATAAGCTTTCCCTAGGAAAATAGACTTCTCGCGAAGCGAACCCTCTTTAGCTTTTTTATATTCCTCCGGCAACTTCCCAATCCCCCAAAGACATTTAGCCACAGTCGGCCCAATATCAGACCCGTAATTAGTTCTAAAAACCTCATGCCCTTGATACTCAAAAAGCCTGGCCATAGCCTCGCCAAGTGTCAACTGAAGCAGGTGTCCTATATGTAGCATCTTATGGGTATTAGGATCGCAATACTCCACTATGATCTTTTTTAAATCCCCAGGATCTGTCAAAGCGTCCTGATCTTCCGTATTTGTTAAAATCTTAACAAGTTCGTTATCTTTTACGAAAAAGTTGATAAACCCAGGCCCCGCAACCTCAATTCTCTCCAAAAACTTAGGATGCCCCAAACTTTCAATAATTGCGTTAGCAATCTCAATAGGCGTCTGATAGCTATTTCGATGTTTTTGTTTAGATACTTGCAGCGCTATATTCGATGAATAGTCTCCAAACTGCGATTTTTCCGAAATAGATAAAAGTGCATCAGTAGGCGGAATGAAGCCAATATTCTTAACCGCTGTTCTCAACTCTTTCTCAATCTTGCTCTTGTGCATATAAGTATCATACCAAAAATGACTTTAAAGTGTCTTACTATCTCCTTCAGCCTCACCCCGCTTGGCGTAATAATAAAAACTAAGCAGGATTAAATAGTAACCAACCCAAAAAACCCAGCCAATAGACTTAACCTCGACACTCGGAATTAAAGTATTAAAAAACTTTACTACATATATAAGGTAGGTCAAAAATACTCCCGGAACCAAAACCAACGCCGCTGCCACCTCCAGGCTCAACAAACTCACCATAGCCACAATCCCCCCTGTAGCCATAATTATCGGCGTCGTCCAAAGCACCAGGCCGTTAACAACAACCCCAGTCACGCTCACCCTGTTAAAGACCTCGAAAATAATAGGCAGGGTAAACAGGAATGCCGAGGTTGAAACCACAATATCCTGCCTAAGTATATCCGGAATCCACCAGAATTTACGCTCAACCACCGGTGCATACTCCATCACCGCAAAAGTTGCCAAGAACGAAAGCTGGAAAGAGGCTGAAAATAACCAGAGCGGCTCATAAATCAGCATAATAATAGCCGAAATTAAAAGCGTATAAAACGCCGATATCTCCCTCCCAAAGAGTTGTCCGGAAGAAGCAAAGATATTCATAAAAGCCGCCCTAATTATCGGAATCTGAAAACCGGTCAAAATCGCGTAAAACAAATTAGTCACTATAGAAGCAAGCACCGCTCTCTTCCGCCCAACCAAAGACGCAAATCCAATAATCAACCCGGAAAGAATCGTCAGGTTCTGCCCCGACGCCACCACAATATGAATAGTCGAAGTATTTATAAGTGCCTCTTTAAAATCCTCCGGCAAAACCTGCTTCGACCCCAACACAATCCCCGACAACAATCCCGAGTGCGGTTCCGGCAAAATCTGTGCAAAATTAGCCTCAATCCCCGATTTCAACCCCTCCAAATAAGCCGTCTCATCTACTGTAATTATCCCCGGCCTGTAGAGAAACATATTAAAATCCGTCCGCATAACCAAAACTAAGAATAGAAGAAGTAATAAAAGTGAGCTAGGATTTAGCCGTTGAATTTTCAATTTTTAATTTAAAACTTTCAATCAATAATTAATGATTTAATAACTAAATTTAGCGCGACTTTCCCGCGAGCAGCTTTTGCGGTACTTTTGCTGCCAAAAGTACCAGAGGCTTCGCTCCGCGAAGACTCAAGCAAGCTTAATTCAAATCAACCATCTCCAAAATCTTCGAATAAACAGACTTAGAAACCGCTTTCTTAGAGAGCAATTCCTCCAAAGATACGTAAGGCCTCCCCGCCATAATCTTCTTCGCCGTAGTCGGCCCTACTCCCGGCAAAGTCTCGAGTAACGCCTGATTCGCAGAATTAACCCCAACCAACCCCAAACCAGCCGCCACACCTGCAACCATCCCAACTTGCCCCGAGCCAAGCGAAGGATCTCCCTCAAAAGGAATATAAACTTTAAGCCCATCAGTAACTTTCTGCGCCAAATTCAACCTCGCAGCCACAAATTCCTTATCAACATTAGCATTAAATCCCCCTGCCAGCTTAATCGCATCCTCAATCCTCGCCTCCTTACTCAAGCTAAACACTCCCGGCGCATTAACCGCCCCTGCAACATCAACCTTAACCTCAGTCAAAGAAGACTCAGAAACAATACTCTGTTTAGGAAAATTAACAGGCTCCTCTTTCTTAGGAGAAACCAAATTAGAAGAAAAAACCCCACCAACCAAAAGAACCCCGCCCAGAAGAAGCAATCCTAGCGGGAACTTATATTCGTTCAGTTTCTCATTAATCGCATCCACTCTTACTTTATATTATTGAACAAATCTTCTTTTGCCAAGATACTTGTTTTTAGTAAAAACATATGTTATACATTAGACATATGATTAGAACTCAGGTTTATTTAACAGAAGATCTACACCATAGAATAAACATCCAGGCTAAAAGGGAAAATAAACCCGCAGCCAGAGTGATCCGCGATGCCCTCGAGGAAGGACTTGATAAAAGGAATACCGAAATAAATGCCGGCCACCTATTACTTCAAATGGCTAAAAAAGCAGTCCCAAGCGGCGATCCTGACGGGTCTAAAAATATAGACCGGGACTTATATGAAGAAATCTAGTCCGATTATTATTGACTCCAGCGTTATTTACTCAATTGCATCATCCGACGACTCTAACCATCAGAAAGCTCAGGAAATTAGCAACCGGTTATTTAAGGACAAGCGGACAATAATCATGCCTGAAGACGTTTTTTCAGAAACTTTAAATATTATTGGCAAAAAATTAGGCAGGGAAAAACAATTTGATGTTGCAAAAGACCTACTCTCGGGAATATTTCTAATAATTGAGTCCAACGAAAAAATCCGGTCGTGCGCAGCTGAAAAGCTAAAAAAAATTGCCGGCTCAGTTTCGTATACCGATTGCGCAGTCATGGCCTTTGCAGATGAGTACCAAACAAAAGAAATCCTGGGCTTTGATGAAGTCTTCGGGAAACAAGGCTACAAGCTACCGGAATAATAAAATCAACCCCACAATTCAGTCTGGTGGAATACATATATTATCTACTTTTTCTTAAAATCTCTCTTAGATCGAAGATCGCAAGCTTTGCTTATACTCCTTAATCCATAACTTATACGCCTTACTCAAATGCTGTAAATTGCGCTCAGCCAGCTCCCGCTGAATCACTCCTCCAGAATGCGGATATTTATGCAGCTGCTCCTTAGGTGACGAAAATCCATGCGTATAATGGCACAGCTCGTGCGCAATAGTATGGTCAACCACTTCCACCGGAATACTCATATCCTTAAACATTGAAGTTATAGTGATATATGATTTCTTATTCCCTCGGTCAAACCTAATTGACCCTAAGCGAAACTTTGAGTATCTCCCAAACTGAATAAATATCGGATTATCCTGCGTCACGTCTGAAAAATAATTACTCCAAAGATGGTCAAGCCTCGACAGAAGCCAGATATCATCTCGTTTTGAATCAGACTCGCGCATCTGAGAAAGCTTAAATTTAGAATCGAATATAGGCATAGAAGAGAGCCATATTATATCTTTTAGAGCTGCCTCGTCAAGTTACAGAGGTGTGGAATTTACCCCCTTCCAGACAGAGTTCCCCCAAAACCCAGACAACCTAGGCAAATCTAGATCGCTAAACTATAACATTCTATAAGTTAGTCCACTATAATCCTGGCATATAAGTCCGATCTCTTACTGATCTATTATGATGTATTACAAATAATTTACTCATTAATTAATTCATCGAGTTTAGACTGTTAAATTAATCCCCTAATAATTCGTGAAAGCGCTAGCAATCATAACTACGAGTGATAGGTAATAAAGTATAAAATAACTATGAGTGTTAATTAAACAACAATATTGAGGATTCTACCAGGAACAAAGATTACTTTTCTTATTTCCCCTATTAAGAATTTGTTAACTTTTTCTAACGATTTAGCTCTTTCCAAAACCGTTTTTTCATCAACATTTTTTGGCATAACTATTTGGTCGCGAACTTTCCCGTTAACCTGAATAACAATTATCACCTCATCCTCTTCTAATAATTGTTCAGAAATTTCCGGCCATTTTTGTTGGTGTACTGAAAAACTTTCACCAATTTGGTTCCAAAGTTCTTCAGTTATATGGGGTGCAAATGGCGCTAGAATTATTAAGAACTTTTTCTTTTGTTCTTTGGTCAAACCGGTCTTTGACGACAAATTTAAAAACTCCATCATCGCTGCAACCGAAGTATTAAACTTCATGTTTTCAATATCCGACCCCACTTTTTCCGTCAACCTATTCAAACCCTTGTCGACCAGTTTCCCGGAGATCTCCACCTCTTGTCGCATAACAATCTCCCAAACTCTTGATAGAAATTTATAAACCCCATTTATAGATCCCGGGTCCCAGGATATTGTATTTTCAAAAGGTCCCATAAAAGATTCATAAACTCTCAAAGTATCAGCCCCATATTCATTAATAATTGTTTCCGGTGGAATTACGTTCCCCTTGGACTTACTCATTTTCTGTCCGCCTTCCGCTAGTACCAATCCAACTGATGTTAATTTTTGAAAAGGTTCTTTTGTAGTTATCGCCCCTATGTCAAAAAGGAACTTATGCCAAAACCTGGAATACAGTAAATGAAGTACCGCATGCTCCGCTCCACCAATATACCAATCTACTGGTAACCAATACTTTTCTATATCTTTTAAGATCAAATCTGAGTCATTTTTCGGGTCACAAAACCGCATGTAGTACCAGCAACTCCCTGCCCATTGTGGCATCGTATTCGTCTCCCTTTTAGCCGGCCCACCACATTTTGGGCACGTTGTATTAACCCACTCAGTAATACCCGCCAAAGGCGACTCCCCAGTCCCCGTAGGCTCATATTTCTCAACTTCAGGCAGCTTCAAAGGAAGCTCGGATTCCGGAATTGCAACTATGCCATCCTTAGGACAATGAACTAATGGGATAGGTTCACCCCAGTAACGCTGTCTGGAGAATAGCCAATCTCTAATCTTATAGGAAATTTTAGGCTCAGCTAGGCCATGTTTTTTGACATATTCAACAATCTCCTGCCTGACATCTCCGGCTTTCCTGCCCGCAAACTCTGAAGGTTCAAGTAGGATTCCGTCAACCATATCCGTATAACAAACCTCCAGATTCTCCACTTTCGTGCGCAATTCAGGATCCATCGGCACTAAAATCGGCTTTAACTCAATTCCATATTTCTTAGCAAACTTAAAATCACGCTCATCATGAGCTGAACATTTAACAATACCAGTTCCGTAATCCGCTAAAGCATAGCTCGCAATCCAAATCGGTAAGTCACCATTTCCGACAGGGTCTGATATATAACGACCTGTAAATATACCTTCCGATTCCTTCTCTTCTTCGAAGCCTCTTTCCAATCTTCTGTCAGTAATTTGCTTAGCAAAATCTAAAACTTCCTCCTCATTCTCAGTTCCCGCAACTAATGTTTTCAAAAAAGGATGATCAGGAGCTATAACTACGAATGTATCAGCCCTAAAAGCTTCAAAATGAGCACTGAAAGTCTGAATGGTCAGATCAGTATCCTTTACTGGTGCATTAAATATCAAACCGTGACTTTTCCCTATCCAATTTATCTGCATATCCTTAATAAACTGTGGCCAATCTAATCCTTCTAAATCTTCAACCAATCTGTCAGCGTACTTTGTAATTCGTAATATCCACTGCCTAATCACCTTACGTTCAACTTTAGTTCCACATCTTTCGCAGGCTCCGTTTACAACTTCTTCATTAGCCAATCCAGTTTTATCTTTAGGACACCAATTAATAGGCACTTCATCTTCATAAGCCAATCCTTTCTCAAATAATTTTAAGAAGATCCATTGAGTCCATTTGTAATAGTTTGGATCAGTAGTATCTATTTCCCTACTCCAGTCATAGCTTAATCCTACAATCTGCATTTGCTTCTTAATATTAGATATATTCTTTACTGTCGTAATCTTTGGGTGCACGCCTGTTTTAATCGCATAGTTCTCAGCAGGCAGCCCAAAAGCATCCCACCCCATCGGATGCAAAACGTTAAATCCCTTTAATCGATAGTAGCGAGAAATTATATCCGAGGCCACATATCCTTTAAAATGACCTACATGAAGTCCATCTCCTGAAGGGTATGGAAACATATCAAGGATATATTTTTTTGATCTTTCTGTATCATCATTTTTCGCCTGATAGATCCCTTGTTTAGCCCATTCATCCTGCCATTTTGACTCAAAATCTCTGGGAAAGTATTTACTCATGATGCTATTTTAACATTTTCCTTCGTGACAGCCAAGTCTTATCGATCTAGTCTTTTTTCGAATACTGCTCAGCACTATCTACTCAAATTCATAAGAAAACAAATATTGAAAAGCTTGGAAATTAGACCTTACACAATAGTTATTAAGTTATTCTAATTAGATCGTTAAAAGTGTTAATGCAGAAGAAAAATTGCGTCCTTTTTATCATTCTATTTTTCACAGCAATTTGCACATACGTATATCATTAGTATTTAATATAGTTAGATAGGGATTTATACAATATAGTTACAACCATTATCTTTTTACACAACATAATCATTCATGAAAATTTTATTTAAGGCTGTGCAGGAATTATCAAGATATGTTTTGATATCAAAAGATCACTGTGAAAATGTATTAGGTACAACTCAACTATTACATCATTTATTAAAATAAGAATATATTATAAGTCAGCAAGACTGACGAGTTAAAATTTTTAAATGCAACTTCTTCACCTACATTAGTAAGGGTAAAAACAAGTTAGAAAAAATATCTGATCCATTGACAACGTGTCAAATTCTGTTTACATTAGTAAAATCCAAAATTCACAAATGCGCCAAAATTTATCTGCCTTAATAAACAAAGCCATCTTCGCAATACTGGTAGCAGTAGCGGTTCTCATTCCCCTGGCATTTACTTCATCAACAACTGAATTCTATGAAACTCCTAAATTGATAATCCTGGCAGTCGCAGTACTTACACTCTTAATATTGTGGTCATTCTCTTGGGTTCTGGAAGGTAAAATAATTATCACTAGAACTCCCCTGGATCTTCCTTTGTTGTTATTCCTAGTTACTATATTGGTTTCAACTTTCCTCTCCCAAACACGCTATGTCTCTATTTTCGGAAATTTCCCTCGAGTACACGGCTCTGCCATATCTTGGGTTTTATATATATTGTTATATTTCGTATCAGTTTCGAATATTAAAGGTATAATCCAGGCCAGAATTATAACCCTGGCCCTTCTCGGCTCTGCAATTATCGCCTCAATAATAGCCATCCTCTCTTACTTCGGACTTAACTTGCCTTTGGCTTTTGCCAAAACTATGTCTTTCAATCCAGCCGGCAGCTCCTTCTCAATAACAGCCCTCAGCTTACTATTGTTCCCTATTATATATATACATTTAATTAAGCCTTCAAAAATCTTAAGCTTGCCAATCGCTCTAATAAGCTCAATCATTTTTGGCTTAGTTGTCGTACTGGTAGGAAACACAGTTTCCCAAATCATACTGGTCATAGTAGTACTTGCAATAATGACTTTGTCCGATAAAAAAGATGTTAGGTCTCATTTACCATTCTTGGTAACTCCAGTAATTATTTGCGGTCTGGTTTTAGCCCTGAGTTATCTACCTTTTGCGAAACAAAATCCTCTACAGCAAAAAAGAGAAGCTTTCACTAAAAACTTCCAGGAATTACAACTACCACCTCAGGACTCATGGAAAGTTGCGATTTCTTCTTTCCGAGATGCCCCTGCTTTCGGATCAGGTCCATCTACATTTCTTTTCAACTTTACACAATACAAACCAGCTAGTATAAACCTAACACCATTATGGAACTTCAGATTTGACACAGCTTATAACGAATTCTTCCAAATTCTTGCCACACTTGGCGCCCTCGGCTTCCTCGCCTTCTTATACTTTGTAGTTTCACTTATTAAATTATCAATGAAAGTCCTGCGACACTCTGATGCCTTCACAGTCGGCCTGGCCCTGTCAGTTTTAACCTTCATTGCTCTCTTCCTCTTCCATGTCTCAACTCCAATAACAATCATAGTTGGTATCTTAGTAATAGTCTGCTTAATCTCAATTCACCGCTCAGAAGGAAAAGTTGAAGAATACACTTTAGGGGTTAAAGCATCTAAATTAAGACACGCATCTGGAATTAACTCCCAACCCCTAGATAGCATGATGGCAGGCGATATCCTCCCGATCATTGTTTTTATACCTATCGTTATCCTTAGCTTAGTCGGAATGTGGCAAACATATCGCGTCGTTTCAGCTGATGTATTCCATAGACTTGGATTAAATGCCATCAACCAAAAAGGATTACAAGCTTACGACCACTTGAGAGCCGCTGAAAACTTGAATCCTGTAATCGACCTCTATCGTTCTGACATGGCTCAAACCAACTTCTTAATCGCCAATGCTATTGCCGCAGCCAAAGCTCCAAACGAAGCCAGCCCAGGTGGATCCTTAACAGATCAGGATAAAACCAATATCCAACAATTCCTTTCACAAGCAATCAACGAATCACGCGCTGCTGTAGCAATCTCCCCTAGAAGCGCCCAAAACTGGGAAATCCTAGCTTCTATATATAGACAGATCACCGGTGTTGCGCAAAACGCTCTCCAATTTTCACTCGATGGTTACGGACGTGCTATAGCTTTAGACCCATACAATCCTTTACTTAGGTTAAATGTTGGAGGTCTTTATTACTCAATCAGAAACTACGACATGGCCATCCGCTTCTTCGACGATGCAGTTAACTTAAAACCAGATTACGCTAACGCTTACTACAATCTTTCTATCGCCTTAAGAGACAAAGGCAATCTAAAAGAAGCTGAAACAATCGCTGAAAGAGTCATCCAACTCCTCCAAAAAGACACCAGCAATCCCGACTACCAGGTCGCTGCTGACTACTTAAAGGATCTAAAAGCCAGAATAGCCACCGGCAGTGCTCAAAATTCCGGGATAACCGCCCCAGCCGGAGCCCAAACAGGTGCCTTACAAAACGACAGCCTCCCAGAAGTTCCACTAGAACAACTACAAAACGAACCCCAGGTAGCCACTCCCCCCGCAGTCAGACGTTAATATTAAAAACCCCTCCAGACTTAAATCACCAGAACAAACATAAAATATAAAAGAGTAATAAAATTGCAACAGCAATTTTAAGAGGAGGAATAGCGGAGTGTCGTAGCAAAATCAGAATTTTGCGCAGACTCGAAGCAGATTCCGACGAGACGTGTGGACCCAAGGGGAATCGAACCCCTGTTACCTGACTGCCAGCCAGGAGTTTTGCCATTAAACTACAGGCCCATAAATTTAATTTTTAATTACTAATTTAAAATTTTTACAATTTGATTTTATCAAATTGGGCGTGTGATCAATTCTTAATATTTAATGCTTAAAAACTAAATCATTAGAAATTGAATAGAAATTAAAAATTAAGAATTAGAAATTACTTTAGCTATTTTACCTCTTTTCCTTCTGAATTTGAAGCATAATAATCAAACACAATCTTCGATATCTCCGCCAGATTCTCTATCCCCTCATCCTCGTACTTCAAATTCTTCGTCATCATTACAATCAGGTAGGGATTCCCATCCAAAAACACAATTCCTGCATCGTTCCTCACCTGCGACAATTCCCCTGTTTTATGAGCAATCTTTAACCCCGATCCAGTCGAAGGATCTTTCTTTGGCAACTTAGCCGGAATCCGGTTATTAATCTGAGCTTTGGAAAGCATATTAATCATCTCCTCTGAAGCCTCAAATGAAGCTATTTCCCCCTTATACATCTTCTCAAGTAGAATGCCAACATCTTCCGCCGAAGTCGAAATAGGAGTCTTAATCGTCGTATTGATTGCCCCAATCTCATCAGCTAGGGCTTGAGCCGAATCCCATCCAACCTTTTCAGCCAACATAATGGCCGCGTAATTATCTGAAATCCGGGCTATTCTGTCTAAACACTCACGAACAGTATATGTCGCCACCTCATCCCCAGAAAGGTGCATATACCCGTAATCAACCGACCCTAAAATTGCCTCCAGATGACTCAATTTAGCACTGATTTCCGTGTCCAGCGTCATCTCCCCCTTATTCACTGCCTCAAATGTCGCAGCCATTAAAAACAGTTTATAAAGTGAAGCTGCCTCAAAGACCTGATCCGAATTTATATAAACATTCCTCTCCCCTCCAGTTCTTAAATCCTTCACATAAACCGCATAATCCCCACCTTTTCCCTCCAAAAAAGTCTGAATCCGAGTCTCAAGCTGCGGATCCCCCTTAACCTGAGCCCCCAAAATCTTCCTAAAACTATAATTAGCCTCCTTAAATTCCACTTTCGCCAACTGAAAACCAATAATTATAGAAATTATCACAGTCAAAATGAGCTTACAAAGGAAAGAATCGGTGATTCGGGACATTGAGTTAGTTTAACAAATTAATTTCTAATTCTTAATTCTTAATTTCTAATCAATTTCTAATGTTTAAAAATTAAATCATAGAAAAGTTAGATTTGATTAAAAATTAGAAATTAAGAATTAAGAATTACTTAAGGATTGCCAGCGGATTCACCGCAATCCCCTTAAACCTAATCTCAAAATGCAAATGAGTACCCGTAGAACGCCCGGTCGACCCCATTTGCCCCACCGACTGCCCTCTGGAGACAGACTGTCCAACCGAAACATAAATGTTCGACAAATGCGCATAAAGCGTTTGATACCCATTCCCATGATCCACCACCACCCTATTCCCATATCCATAATTGTCAGGCCACCCAGCCACCACCACACTTCCCCCAGCTGCCGCATAAACTGGCGGAGCAGCTCTATTAGCCACATCAATTCCCGGATGGTACCAGGCAAAGTACTGAGTAACACCACCGCCAGTTGGCCACATAAAACTCCCTCCACCAGGAGCATTAAAACTCGTCTGCGGTCCCTGAGCAAATGAAGTTCTGGATTTCGGCTTAGGAGTAGCTTTAGCTTCTGGCGGAATACCCTCAGGCACAATAAGAACTTGAGCTACCTGCAATTTAAAATCATCAGGCACATCATTAAACGGAAAGTCCAAAATCGCCTGCGACTCAGCCTCATATCTCTTAGCAACAGACTCCAAAGTATCACCGGATTTAACAATATGTCCAACCCCTGAGACCGGCAAAATCTTCAACTTCTGTCCCGGTTTAATAGTATCTACCGAATCCATATCATTCGCCCACTTAATAGTCTCCTGCGAAATCCCAAATTTTTGAGCTATCGTCGATAATGTATCCCCATCCTCAACCTCATATTCAATAATCTCCGAGCGGGGCTTCTCAGAAATTGAGGTCTTAAAATCTACCAAAGATTTCAAACTAAGTCCGGAAGCATTAGGATCAAAATTCTCTATAACAGTCGGATCAGGCTCCCCAACACCAGGAAAAGATTTAACCACAATAGCCTCAGATCCAAAAATCCCCGAGGATATCAGTCCTATACCCACCAGCCCCAGCATCGAAGCATGAAAGAAGTATTTCTGCAGTCTCCCCCGCCTATGCATTAAAATCTCAACCGCACGGTTTTTAACCAGCTCTAAAGATTTAGCAATACGGGCTGTTTTCTTCGCCTGGTAAACAAGAAGATATTTAAATAAAGATTTGAAATCAGAAAGAACAGATTGCATTTTGCCAGAGATCATTATACCTAACGGTGTCAATAAAGGACTGAGATATTCCGAGGCTAAAATTGATATTAGGGAAGCACTTAAGCCGAATTTTTAATTCTTACAGTTTGAGAGGATCAAATTGGGTGTGTAACCAATTTTTAAAGACTTAATTTTTTAAAATTTAAATATTAGAAATTTGGATTTAATTAAGAATTAAGAATTAAGAATTAAGAATTAAGAATTAAGAATTAAGAATTAA
>CAYNRM010000005.1:0-24283 GCA_964399555.1 uncultured Gammaproteobacteria bacterium
CTTAATTTCTAATTCTTAATTTAAAATTTTTAATCAATTTATAATGCTTTAATGTTTAAAACTAAACAGAGTTTGATTTATGACTTTGCAAGCTTTGCTTAAAAATTAAAAATTTTGAATTAAAAATTACACTCATTTTACTCTTATAACTTCCCCGTCAAGATCAAGCTCCACAAAATGCTTAGCTCTTCCCTCAATAAGCGCCGCACACTGATTCTCCGCTAAATTATCCTGGGATTGTCTAGGATTATGCGCAATATCAACTACCCAATCCGGAAGTAAATCATTTGTCAGACACGGCCCCGTCGTAAAATCCATTCCAATACTTTTTCTATCCTTATAAATCTGCTGAGCCTTACCGACAGCATCATCAATATCATCAGAAAGCCCCGGTTTATACTTCCCCTTAAGAGGTGCATTAAACGGATTCGTCTCATGCACATAAACAATCACGAGCGACACAACCGCAATTACCGACAACACTAATATAAGAAGCTTCCCCCGCGGAACCATACCCTAATTCTGGCATTTACAGATCGGGAAGGCAACTATCCTCTAACATAACTCCCCCCGCCCAAATTCTTAACCACACCCAAAATCTCAAGCTTAAGTAAAACCCCAGACACATCCGAAACCTTCTTCCTCAACTCCCTAGCAATTTCATCCACATGCCTGGATTCATCCTTAATAATCTCCAAAATTTCTTTCTCCTCAGAACTTAGATTCAAATCCGCAACCTTAACAACCGGCCCAGCCTTAACCCCCAACTCCTCCAAAATATCCGATACAGACGAAACCAACTTCGCCCCATCTTTTAGTAAAAAAGAAGTCCCCGCACTCATTCCGGAAGTTATCGGCCCAGGCACCGCAAAAACTTCCCGCCCCTGTTCTATCGCCAGCCTCGCTGTAATTAAAGACCCCGAATCCTCAGCCGCTTCTGTTACCAAAACCCCCTTCGACAACCCTGCAATTATTCTATTTCTTGCTGGAAAATTCCCAGCCAAATGCGGATATGAAGGCGGAAATTCTGTAAGTATCGCCCCAAATCCATCCGCAATTTTCTCAGCCAATCTTAAATTCTCTGAAGGAAATATCTGCGACAACCCTCCACCCAACACCGCCAAAGTTTTCCCCCCATTTTGAATTGTTACTGTATGGGCAATTGTATCCACACCGCGGGCTAAACCCGAAACAATGGTCAACCCCGCCTCAACTAACTCCTTAGTTAATTTTTCAGTAACCACCCTTCCGTACCCCGTCGGTTTTCTCGTCCCCACCACCCCAAAGCAATTCCCTAAAATCTCCTCATCAATTATCCCTTTGTAATAAATAATCATCGGTGCTCCATGAATCTCCCGCAAACTGGAGGGATAATTTTCATCAAAAATTGTTATTACTTTTATCCCGCTTTTGCCAAGCTTTTCAAAATACACATCGGGATCAACCGAAGATTTGGCATTTCTTAAATTTTGTAATAACTTTTCCGGAAGTTTAAATTGCGAAAATTCAGAAAAAGTTGCACCCCAAATAGCCTGAAAATCCCCGAAATAATCAAATAACTTTTTTATCCGGGCCGGACCTAATCCCTCCACCGAGTGAAGTGCAAGCAGGTAATGCCGTTCTAAAGGATCCACCAAAAAATTATACCTCCTTAAAGTATTATTTCAAATCTCTTACAATTCTCTAATACTTCTCCTCAGTAGTTTGCAATATACTTAAATATTATTAAAGGACGTACCCAGTACCCCAACACCCTGTTTTATAATTCAGAACAAAATAATAACCCTTTCCGACGTTACATAAAGAGTTCTTATATTCCTGCACCAGAACCATCCCTAAGAGAATCAGATTCAAAAGCTTCCCTACTGGAACAAATAACCAATCTAACCCCTAACTTGGTTGCCGTTTATAATATCCAAACAGGCCAATACATCTATATTAATAACTCCTTAAAGCCGCTTTTAGGATATGAAAATCATGAATGGATCGACAAAGGAGTCATGTACGTTAGCAGCAAAATTCACCCCGACGATTTAGCTTTCATTGGCGAAAAAAACCAGCAGGCTTTAAAGGAAGCAGATGATAGAATTAATTCGGATTCCAACCCAATTATTGAATTCGAATACCGTATTCAGCACGCAGATGGCAACTATAAGTGGCTAAAAACCTATGGCACCGTATTTGACAGGGATGAGTTAGGGCAGGTAAAACATGTGATTAATATTTCTCTCGACATAACAAATAACAAAGAAACAGAAGAAAAACTAATCAATTTGGCAGATACATTAGAAAAAAAAGTCGATGAAAGAACCCGGGAACTTAAAAAAAGCGAGCAAAAATATATTTCAATTTTTTCAACGCTAACAGAAGGCATTGCCCTCCAGGACACCAACGGAAAGATTCTGGCAACTAACCAAAGCGCTTCAAGGATTCTTAATTTATCAATTGCAGAAATAGAAGAACATTCTGTAGATAGCAAAAAATGGGGCAGCTACATCCACGAAGACGGTTCACTATTTCTGCCTGAAGATTTTCCATGCGTTATAGCCGCTAAAACGGGCAAACCTCAAAAACACATAATCATGGGGATTCTCAAAAAAAAAGGAACTGCCTGGATCATCGTTAATTCTATACCGTTACTTGATAACTCTGGCACTCCTTACGCTATCGCTTCCTCATTCGAAGAAATTACTGAACAAAAAGAGCTTGATAAACAAAAAGATGAGTTCATTTCAATCGCCTCCCATGAACTAAAAACCCCCCTAACTACCATTAAAAGTTTTACTGAAATTTTAAAAATGAAATTTAGCAAAGAAGAAAAAGCCCTTCAATACCTTGATAAAATGAACGAAGAAATCGACAGGCTAACCAGCCTCGTTAACGAACTTCTGGATGTCTCCAAAATACAAGCAGTCGGATTAACTCTAAATAAAGAATCTGTGCAGGTTGATAAATTTATCAACGAAGTCACAGAAGACGTCCAAACCACCAACACCCAACACAAGATCCTCAATAAAAATAAATCCCAAACTAAAGTTCTAATGGACAAATACCGCATCTATCAGGTACTAATAAACCTTATAAATAACGCCATCAAATATTCCCCTAAGTCAGATAAGATTTCTGTCTATACCCAGGAAAAACCAGACAGGATAATTTTCTGTGTCAAAGACTCAGGTATAGGGATCAGTAAAAGAGATAAGAAAAAAGTTTTTGACGCTTTCTTCCAGGCCAGCACAACAATCCGTCAAAGCCATTCAGGACTGGGATTAGGTCTCCATATAGCCAAAGATATTGTCACCCGTCATGGCGGAGAAATATCAGTCTACAGTAAAAAAGGCGTGGGTTCCATATTTAAATTTTACCTACCCCTCGAACAAAAAAATGAACAGACATAAAATATTAGTTTGTGATGATGACACCGGAATTCTGGAGGTAATAAAAATTATCCTCGAGGAAAATAATTACGAAGTTAAAACCAGCTCTACCGGAAAAGGCATTCAAAAAGCAATTCTAAGCTTCGCTCCTGATTTGATTTTTCTGGATATTTGGATGCCCGGAATGGATGGAAAAGAAGTCACCAAACTCTTAAAAAAAGACACTCTCACAAAAAACATTCCTATCATTATAATCTCTGCCCTCAATAACACTAAGGACATTTCAGAAGATATCGGAGCCAATGGATTTCTACCAAAACCTTTCACCATCGAAAATTTATTAAAGATCGTAGAAGCCAACCTCCCTAAGTAATTATGTTATAGCTCTAACAAATTCATCCAAAGAAATGTTCGCTTTTTTAATCTGGGCTTTAAGCAGGAAAGGAGAGACTTCTTTATGGAGGGGAATCGATAGTGAAGGTGATTCACTTTTTTGCAAAATTGCATGATCTCCTGAAGTATGGACATGAACCTAACCAAATACACAGAAAGCCTTGACAACTTTTTTACCGGAAATATTAGTTAATTTAGGCATTGAAAACCGGCACTAATGTATCAACTGATCTTTTTGCATATTCGGAACCTTTTTCTTTTTTTAAATCCAAAGCTTCCATGTAACCCTTAATTGCTTTTTCGGCGTTTTCTAAAGCTTCCTCTTTAGTTTTACCCTGGGACATACATCCATACAGATTCACTACAGCTGCCACATACCCCTGATATTCCTTATCAAAAGTCAATCTGATCAGATAATCTAGTTTCTTGTAATTCATTTACCAATTATAGCATTACTTAGTAAACCGAAGTTCAGCTATTCTTTCCAAAACCCACTAGAAAAAGTAAGCTTATTCTCCCAAAGTTCTGGCAGACTCGGTAGCTATCGATCCTAGATCTTTGATTAAATTATTCTTATCCTCCGAAAAGTAATATCTGAAAATTTCTTTAACAACAGGTGAAGCATTGGTTGACCCTTCTCCCCCCGCCTCCATTAAAACCGTCGCTGTTATTTGAGGTTTATCAACCGGCGCATACCCTGTGTACCAGGCATGGGTCTTGTCTTTAGGATCTCCAAATTCGGCTGTTCCAGTTTTTCCTGCAGTAGTAATGGGGAAAGTAAAAAACGGCCAGGCAGTACCCCCGGATTTCGTAACTTGCTCAAGCCCACTTTTTATTAATTTCATAAATTCTGGATTTGTTTTCTGGTTAATTGGGTCATATTTAAACTTCTTAACTGAACCGCGGCTCGGATCACTAATTTCTAACCCTAAATGCGGTGGAAACTGCTTACCATCTGAAGCAACATACGAAATTAAATTTGAGACCTGTAAAGGAGTTGATAACAAAAAACCCTGACCAATGGACATATGCAAATTATCCCCCGGATACCAGACCTCTCCAATCACTTTTTGTTTCCACTCAGGATCAGGAACTAACCCAGCCTCCTCACCTAAAATATCAATACCAATTTTCTTCCCAAATCCTAATTTCTTAGCTGCATTCCCCATCTCCTTCTCCCCAACTAATTGCCCCAATTGATAAAAGAAAATGTCATTAGAGCGCTTTAAAGCAATCGGCAAATCAACCAATCCTTCTTCTTTTTGACCATACTGAGTAAAGTACCAATTAGAAAAGCTGTAAGGTCCTAAATTCATAACCCCCGTATCTTCAAACTTAGTTTCAGCAGTAATTTTTCCCGACTCTAAACCAGCGAGTCCCGAGGCAATTTTAAATGTCGACCCTGGTGGATACTCCCCCGCAATTGCCCGGTTTAGCATTGGTGAATTAGGAGCAGTTAACGCATCAGTCAATTTATCCGGTCGATAAGAAGGTAGCGAAACTAAACTTAAAACTTCACCGGTGTTAGGATCCGTCACAACCGCTGCCCCACAACAACTAGCTGATTTTTGGAGGGCTTCATTCAATTTGTCATATGTTATTTTCTGCAAATCTCCATCAATAGTAAGAATCAGATTCTGTCCGGGAATTGCCTCTTTTCTTCTCAAAGTTCTTAGCGTTTTTCCGGCAGCATCAACCTCGATAATCTCTCCACCATCAATTCCTTTTAAAGTTTTCTCATAGGCTTCCTCAACCCCACCCCTACCAATTTTATCCCCCAGTTTATAATTAATATACTTCTCGGTCTTTAATTCCCGCTCTGTAATCTCTCCTAAATACCCTAGTATGTGACTGGTTTTTTCGCTGTATAAATAATTCCTTAAAGAATCAATCTCTAGATCCCGAAGTCTTGGGTCGTCTGTAGCTTCCATTCTTAAATACTCTTCACGGGTTATATGGGCAGGTTTTTCTTCAGGCTTGGCTGGATTAACAAGTCTGAATCCAGGCTCGTTTTGCGCCAGAATCTTGCCATTTCTATCATATAGAACTCCTCTTGGCGCATGAATTGTTTTAACCTGGATGCGGTTCGAATCAGCCAGTTCTAAGTTCTCTTTACCCCGGGCAACCTGCAAGTGAAATAGCCTTCCAATCATTAAAGAAAATGCCAGGATAAAAACCACCGCCATCAAAGATTTTGTCCATGGATTCACTGAAGCTGTTGCCTCTTCATCAACATCAGAAAAAAATAAATTATCTGAGATATTCTGGTAGTTTAATTTTTTATTTCTAAAATGCCCCGAAGCCCGGGCAGTTTTTCTCAACTCGTCACTAAACGCTTTTCCGAATCGAAGCTTGCCCATAATGTCATATCCTTAATTTTGTATGTGATTTAATAACAAATCTCTCCTCCCAAAATTTCATTAGAAAGTAAGTTGGAAGTAATAAAATTGCTTCTATCAAATGAGGATAAAATTCTAGGTATTGTCCAATGAAATAATTATTTAGTAGTGCCGTTAAAGTAATCAGCAACCCCCCAAAGAGAAACGTCATTAACAAACCAAAAGACACCGGCAACTTTTTTAACATCCCCGCAATAACAACCAAAAATACAAAGATAATTGGATAATAACCCAAATTGATTTGAGTCAAAAATGCCAGAATCAATCCTCCAAAAAAAGCCAGAAATAAGTTCTCCCTATCATCAACAATTAAACTTCTGGCAATTATTAAAATCAACACTATATTTACTGGCAAAAAAGCACTCTGTAAAAATGCGAACAAAGTAATAATAAGTAATAAAGTCTTCATATTATATTCTACTCCCCAACTATAAAAACCAATTCCAAGTCCGCAATATCAAAAACAGCCTTAACTTTTGCCTGCTTAAAAATCTCATTATCTTTCTCAATAACCTCCGCTACCTGCCCTAAAATTAAGCCGCGGGGAATCTCTAACTCCTGTCCTTCAGAATAAACCAAATCGCCAACTTTAATCGGTTCCTCATGCAGAATTTTATCTAAAAGCATTTCCGAACCAAATTGACCGATTAATATTCCCTTAGCTTTACCTTGATCAGACTGTGAAAACGCCGAAATTCGGGAATCAGGGTCAGAACCCAAAATCACTCTTGATCTTTTTGGATCAACCTCTTTCACTGTCCCTATAAAATTAGCTTTAGAAACCACTGCCTGGTCCTGCCTGATTCCATCATTGGCTCCTTTATCTATTATTAAAAATCTGGAAAATCCAATCGGCCGGCTTGGAGTTAAATTGAACGTCTCATCCGATAGTGCATTCTCCTGATCCAAAAAACTCTGCGCCTCTGTCAATTTTTTTCTTAAATTAGAGTTTTCCAAAAGAATTTGCGCCATCTGCTCAGACTTAGCCTTATTTTCTTGTGCCGCCTGACGGGCTTGAATAACAAATCCAAATTGCCTTGATACCCCTGTAGAACTTTTATAAAGCCCATATTGAATAGGAATTGTCACCTGCTGTAAAAGACCTTTCGGGATGCTCAGTAGTTTAAAAAAATCTAACAGCAAAATCACAATGGATATCAAAACTAAGAAAGCCAGTGTTTTAAAATCATATACTAAAAACTTGAGCATTAGGTTGTAAATATACCATATTTGTGGCAAAATCTTCCTTAAAGCAAATGCCAAATTCATTCATCGAAAAACTAAAATCCAAATGGAATGAAGGCAAGTTTGTTTGTGTCGGTTTAGACACCGAGTTCGAAAAAATCCCCTCTCTAGTTAAAGAAAAAACTTCCGGAGACAAATTTCCTCAAGCTTCGGCAATTTATGAATTTAATAAATCCATTATCGATTCCACACACGATTTAGTTTGCGCTTATAAAATTAATAGCGCCTTCTACGAAGCACAAATTCACAACTGGGAGTCCATGCAACACACTTTCTTGTACATCCAAAAAAACTATCCTGAAATTCCCATAATTCTTGATGCCAAACGCGCCGACATCGGCAATACCAACGAAGGCTACGTCAAAATGGCCTTCGAGTCCTTAAAAGCTGATGCCATAACCGTCCACCCTTACTTAGGTAAAGAAGCCCTTGGCCCCTTCCTCGCCCACGCTGACAAAGGCATCATCGTCTTAGTCCGCACCTCAAACCCAGGTTCCGGCGAACTCCAAAGCTTAGAAATGAACGGCCGGCCTTTGTATCAATTAGTTGCAGAAAATGTCACTAGAAATTGGAACACCGCCGGCAACTGCGCCGTAGTTGTAGGCGCCACATATCCCGAAGAACTCAAATCAGTCAGAGCGATAGTCGGGGATATGCCAATCCTAATCCCTGGAATCGGAGCCCAAGGGGGAGAGCTTGAACCCACAGTTAAAAATGGATTAAATTCCCAAAAACAGGGAATTATCATCAGCAGCTCAAGAAGTATAATTTATGCAGACAACCCACGAGAAGCCACACAAAAATTACATGACCAGATAAGGAGTTTCATACAGTGAACGCATCGTCAGAAACAGTCACCAAAATTCTATTAAACCTTAAAGCCGTCACTCTAAACCCGAGCAAGCCTTTCCGCTACGCCTCCGGGATCCTTTCCCCGGTTTATACTGACTGCCGGGTCTTGATTGGCTACCCAGACGAAAGAAACCAGATTCGGGATCTGTATATTGAAGCGATAAAAGAATCTGGAATTGAATTCGATATTGTCGCCGGAACCGCAACCGCTGGAATTCCTCACGCTGCCTGGATCGCCGAAAAGCTAAATCTCCCTATGATCTATGTTAGAGGCAAAGCTAAAGACCACGGCAAAGAAAATCTGGTTGAAGGCCCATTAGAAAAAGGTCAAAAAGTTATCGTCATCGAGGATTTAGTATCAACCGGCGAAAGCTCGATAAACAGCGTTAACGCAATCAGAAATTTGGGCGGAGAGGTAACCCATGTATTTTCAATAATCACCTACGGAATCGGCAAGGGCGATGAAGCCTTTAAAGAAAATCACCTCGAACTAGTCTCTCTAACGACTTTCGAACAAGTAGTCAAAGAAGCCAAAAACATGGATTACATAACCGAAGAAGAAACCAAAATAGTTCTAGACTGGATCTCAGACCCCAAAGGCTGGGCTGATAGAAACAACAAAAATGAAACGTAAAAGATCAGTCGAGCTTTGAAGCAATAAGATACAAAACAAAATATGACTAACATCATCAAACTCCCAGGCTTAATAGACACCCATGTCCACCTACGTGAACCCGGCAACACCCATAAAGAGGATTTCGAAACCGGCACCAAAGCCGCAATCGCCGGAGGATACACCATAATTATTGATATGCCCAATAACCCAAATCCAATTACCAATCCAGAAGCATTAGAAGAAAAAATAAAACTAGCAGAAGGCAGAGTCTACTCAGATCTAGGATTTCATTTTGGCGGAGCAGAATCTGCAGTTCCTTTTTTCCAGGAAGTAAAAGACAAAGTCTTCGGCTTAAAAGTCTACATGAACCATACGACAGGCCCGTTATTAATAGAAGACAATGACGAATTGGATCTAATCTTCAGTAATTGGCCAAAAGACAAAGTCTTAATGGTTCACGCCGAACAGGAAACTCTAACCAAGGCGATAACCCTCGCCAAAAAACACAAAAACAAACTCCATGTTTGCCACGTCGCCAGAAGAATAGAACTCGAACTAATTATGAAAGCTAAAGAAGAAGGCATGAGTATAACCTGTGAAGTCGGCATGCATTATCTTTATTTAACCGAAGACGACGTAAAAAGATTAGGTCACTACGGCATGATGCGCCCCCCTTTAGCTTCTCAGGAGGATGTCGATTTCTTATGGTCAAACATCAACTCCATCGACACCATCGCCTCAGACCACGCCCCTCACACCAAAGAAGAAAAAGAAGCCGAAACCATAGTTAACGGAGTCCCGGGACTAGAAACAAGTCTACCCTTACTCTTACAAGCCGTAAACGATGAACGAGTAACCATGAACCGCGTAATAGAAATGACCTCAACAAACCCCAGAAAAATCTTCAATATCCCCGAGCAAGCTGACACCTATGTAGAAGTCGACATGGATGAAGAATGGACAATCTCAAATGAAAACCTCTACACCAAATGCGGCTGGACCCCTTTCAATGGCATGAAAATCAAAGGCAAAATTATAAAAACTGTCCTCAGAGGCCAAACAGTTTACGAAAATGACAAAATCACAGAACCTGCTTCAGGAAAAGCTACTTACCCAACTCATTCTTGATCCAAAATTTTCATCTGCTAAAGTAAGTTTATGTTAACTAAAAAAGATATAAATCTACCTGTCGAACACTTTGTTACAAGAACCGAATTTGACCAAGCTATCAACAGGATCGAGGAAAAAATGGTAACTAAAAAAGAAAACAACAAGCTATACGATTTAGTAGATAAGGTACTTGGTGAAGTCAAAGCCATGCGCCAGGAACAAACGATAAACTCCCAAAGATTTGATGACACTGACGAAGAAATCGGCGACTTAAAGAAAAGGGTCAAAAAACTCGAAGACCACCCATCATCCCGACAACTCTAGGCACTTTTCTTTATTTCCTGCGCCAATTTCGGATTCCACATCGCCCCAGTAGCACTCATCACCACATCCGCCCCCGCATCCCTAAACTCTTTATAATCCTCCGGCGTCGTAACTCCCCCAACTCCCGTTATCGAAAACTTGAACCCCTTTTCGTCGCGAATATTTTTCATCCTCTTAACAAAATCCAACCCCGCCCATTTTATACAATGCCCGCAAATCCCCGATCTCAATCTATTAGGCCCCGGCAAAGCCTGCTCCCCATTCTCATCTCGAACCTCAGCCTGCAAAGTGTTAATCCCTGCCACATCATCCGCATACTTATCCGCAATTTCCGCAAGCCGCACCATGTCCTCGTCTTTTTTGTAGTAACCAACTTTCAAAATAAATGGTGTATCTCCAATAACCTCTCTAATCCCTTTAGCAATTCTTTCGGTAACCTCAAGGTTATAACAAACTAACCCTTCATTCCCAATATTCGGACAAGATAGATTCGCTTCAAGAACAGGAGCACCAGTTTCATAAGCCAACTTTGCTGCCAGAACATAATCTGCAATAAATTCATCCTGAGTTTGGTCAGGTTTCACAGTCCCCATAAAAGATAACACCAAAACCTGCCCTTTTCCCGCATATGAAATCGCCCTCCTAACATCTTCCTGCCAAACTTCAACTTTCATCGAAGGCACCCCAAAAGAATTAGTAATAGATATTGGCTCTTTATAGTTAGTATTCGCAACAAGTGGTTTATCTAATCGCTCAAGAGTTAAATCTCCATCGACGTCGAGAGAAAGCACATTCGGAAATGGATGACAAGGAAAAGTATCCGACCTAACAGTTTTATAAACGGCTATATCAAAACCCTGCTCAAAAGCCCCTTTAACAAATTTAGAATTAAGTAACGGCCCCGCCGGAATCCCAAAAGGCAAATATACTTTGTGTCCTAAAAAATCCTGAGATGGTTCACCTAATTGAGAGAATTTTTCAGAAGAAGCAAAATCACTAAACGGCCCTTTTTCATAATTATCCTCATAACTTAATGTCGGATCATAAAAAGGAGTCTTTAACATTAGGAAATAATACCAAAATCGATCCTCATGCACAAATTAAATTACAAAATAATTTCTACACTTTTGTGACGATCGTCGATAATGTGTAGTTATCGATATGAGTAACTTGCGAATACTTAAATCCCCGCGCTCATTTCTGAAACACGGGGATTTTTCAAACAGGAAACGCTGGTTGTTAAAGCAATTTAAATTGCTGCAAATCGTAATTCACAACAACCGCCCTAACCTCGCTAAGCGAGATTTCAAGCTTTACCATTTCCCTTTACGCCCGGTATTCTCGGACCATGCTGTTCGGCAATTTTACCTGCACTAATTTTTGCAGAACTTATGGCACCACCTCTAACTCTTCTACCGGCTGCCCGAGCTCCAACTGGACCTTCCCAATCCATAGACGCCATTAATCGACGGTCTAATGCATCATAAGGAAATTTAAACTCCTCAGGTGTTCTTGTCGGAGTTGGGCCTTCACCCTCCATTCTCGCAATTGCCTCAGCATCAAAATGTACCTCAGCAAAATGTACCTCAGCAATCTGTCCTCTTTCACTAGCCATGACTAATCACCCCCAGTTTAGAGCATGTATTTTTGCCCGCAAAACGCGCAAAGACTCTAAAAACCTAAACGGTTTTCACAACTGGTAATCCAGTTGAGGTCTGTCTCTTTTAAATATTTTTATGTTAGGAATCTGAAGAAAAGTTAAAAAGTTGCTGTGCAGAATCGGATCAGATGACAGATAGGTTCTGTCATCCCGCACTTGATGCGGGATCCAGATGTTGCAATAAAAATATCACAACAACCGCTCGGGCCAGCAGCCTCGAGCTAAAATTAACTTTTTTCTCTAATTCCTAATTGAATTTAAAAGAGGGTTTTTAGCGTCCTTGCTAGCAATAGCACCTATCAGACTTAAAACTTTGCGCCCAATTTGCGAAGCACTTCTCCCTCCGTAGATTTGAGTAGTAATAAAATCACCCCCTTTGATGAGATATCAAATTAACAAATATAGAAGAGTTTTTCAATCACTTAAGTCCACCTGTAACTTTAACCTTTGCCAACAAATCCAAATCTTCAAGCAGTTTATAACACCCGCGTACCACAGTAGTTAACGGATCATCAGCCACCCAAACCGGAATCTTCGTCTCATCAGAAATCCTTTTATCAATCCCCCGGATCAAAGCCCCTCCACCGGTAATAATAATCCCTCTCTCCAAAATATCCGACAACAACTCAGGCGGAGTCTCCTCTAAAACCTCATGAATAGCGTTAATAATTTGAGCAATCGTCGAAGATAATGCTTCTCTAATTTCACTCGAAGTAACCTTTATCGATTTTGGCAAACCAGAAGAAAGTTCCCTTCCCCTAACAACCGCCTCGCGCTCTTTAGCTAGAGGAACTGCGGATCCAAGTTCGATTTTAAGATCCTCAGCAGTTCTTTCACCAATTAACATCCCGTATCTCATCCGCATATAGGAAATAATATCTACATCCAATTCGTCCCCGGCAACTCTTAACGAGCGATTCAAAACCATCCCTCCTAAAGAAATTACCGCAATTTCCGTAGTCCCTCCGCCTATATCCACAATCATGCTCCCCTCAGGCTCTTCTATTTTTATCCCCGTCCCAATTGCATCTGCCATCGGCTCTTCAATCAAATAAGCTTCCCTCGCCCCCGCCGACATTGCCGCATCCTGAACGGCTCGCCTCTCAACTTCAGTAACCCCGGAAGGAATCCCAATAACAACCCTAGGTCTGGGAATTTTTGGAAATCTACTCGGCGATTGATGAACCTTTTGAATAAAATGGCGCAGCATCGCCTCAGTTGTATCAAAATCTGAAATCACCCCGTCCCGCAAAGGCCTAATTGCCTCAATAATCTGGGGCGTTCTCCCAATCATTCTTTTAGCCTCAGTACCAATAGCCAAAACCTGCTTCGTCTTCCTATGAATCGCTACAACCGAAGGCTCCCGAATCACAATCCCTTTTCCCCGCACCGCAACGAGGGTATTAACAGTCCCTAAATCTATACCAATATCATGAGTAATTAGTTGCCAGAGCTTGGAGAACATAACGGGAGTCAGTTTAGCATAAGCCCCCACTTACTGGGAACACGTAAACGGCGTTCCCGGATGCAACTTCACCATTCCTCCCCAATCAACCAAAGTAAAACCCTTCCGTACTGGAGTAATAATCATTGGTTCAGATACCACCTTAAACTCTTCCAATGGCTCAAAATACAAACTAAATCTAATTGAAGTTTCAGGTTCTGGGATGACAGAAAGAGGCTCAATATGATCCCTCTGAGTCTTGTCTATTACTCCCACAAAATAATACTCTGATCTGGGCAATTTCTCCAGCCAATAACCGGTAAAATCAGCTTTTTCTTGCGCGTTTAATCCCAGTTTCGGGAGAATTTCTTCATACAATCTTTCTAATTCATCGTATTTCACCACCCACCCCTCTTCAGGTTTCTTAATCTCCCAATCATAAATTTTAGATTCATAGTATAAGTAGTCATATCGTTTTTCCTCTTGAAACCTACTAATTGATACTTGATACAAATCCCCTGTCGGTTCCGCCCAAACAGTCCAACCCCGAGAAAAATCATATAACGGATCTGTATATGCCAATTCGCCAAGGGGACTAACTTTCACATTAACCAGACTTTTCTTTTCAGGATATAAATAAACCGCCGGTTTACACTCTGGAGTCCACCAGGCCGATGGCAGCACTCTATTTTGCTTCAACAAAAACCATTCAAGCTGTAACTGTTCTTTATCCAAACTTGGGTTTTGCGATGGTACAACTACTTGAGCACTAACCTCAGCAGACTCGCCAACATCCGTACACTTTAATATCTTCTCAGATTGAGGAACAGGAGGCTTGGCTATATCTTGGTAAATATCCATAACCATAATCATTTCCCCACCAACCTCAACTTTTTTTTCAACCCCGGAAGCATCAAGATGAACCAGAAACAACAAGCCAAACTCCGCAAAAGAAACATCTATAATCCCGTCTTCAGTATTGAAATCATAACTCTTCCCCACGCCCAAAGCTGGATCAAAAAGTTTGTAATCTACACCACCCGCGGTAAAAACACCCATATCAGAAGCATGATGACCACCGATTAGACCGTTTTCCCTAACAGGTACATTCTGTTTTATCATCTTGAAGGTGGCAGGACTTAGAGTAATACCCTCGACATCTTTCAAAGCAACTTCAATTGTGGGAGCGTTTGGATCTGTTATAAATTCCCGACAAAATTGAAACCCACTAGTCGATGAACCGCTGCGGGAAGGAAATTTCATAGGAAATATAAGAATCCCCATGAGCAACGCAAAAATTGTTAAGACTAAACCAACATATCCTTTTTGATTCATACTATTGTGAGCAAGTAAACGGCGTATCTTTATGCAACTTAATCATCCCTCCCCAATCAACCAAAGTAAATCCGCGCCTTTGCGGAGTTTGTATAATCGGCTCCTCTACTGATTTTAGCTCACTTAGAGGCTCAAAATACAAACTGAATCTAATTGATGTGTCAGGCTTCGGGGTAACAGATAATGGCTCAAGATAGTCACGCTGGGCGAGACCCATTAGTCCAACGAAATAATAAGGGGAGTCCGGCAACGTACCTAACCAATAATTCTCAAAATCAGCTTTCTCCTGTTCGTTCAGTCCGAGTTCTGGCAATACCCTCTCAAATAAATCTTGCATTTCCCTTGATACTTTGCCCTTGATACTTGATTCATTCTTCACCCCCTTCACCACCCACCCAGCCTCCGGTTTCTTAATCTCAGAATCAAAAAGCTTTGATTCATAATACAAATAATCATACTTGCTGATAGCTGAAGTCTCAGAGCTAAGAGCTCCATACAAATCCCCCGTCGGTTCCGCCCAGACAGTCCAGCCTTTTTCCTTGTCATAAGGAGGATCTGTATACGAAAGCTCTCCGCGCGGATAAACCTTCACGTTAACCAGGCTTCTCTTCTCCGGATACAAATAAACTGCCGGTTTACAGTGAGCATACATCCCAGGTGTTCCCTGAAGAATAAACCACTCCAACTGAAGTTGATCACGACCAGTACTTTTCTCCTGTTCCGGAGTCAACACAATCCCAGAAGCAGGAGAATCAGGATCAAGGCAGTGAAATATATCATCAATGTTATAACCTTTTTCCTCATCCGGCGTTAGGTAAAGACTTTTATCCTGGTAAAAATCAACTAAGTAGTAAATATGAAGTCCATAATTTAGTTTAATCGGCTCACCATCAGGCCCCAAATGCACAAACATCAGGAAACCTTCTGTGCGCAAAGTAACAAATTTCCCGTTATGGCCTGCCCTGTCGGTCACATTAGTAGGAGTTTCTACCTCCCCTGTTGCATTAGCATAATAAACATCAAATCCAGGCTGATTCGCCTCTCTATAAAGCACCGTGTGCCTTGGATCTGAATTTCTTCCTAGGTAATCACTATCAGCAATAACTGGCCATCGGATTATTGGCGAAGAACCGCCATCTTTCCCCATATAATCTGGATATCCTATTGCATAATTAGGGTCTGTTGTATTTGTAAAAACCGGTGCATTCTTTCTTATCAGAACATACTCAACATCCGGCTTAGTTAAATCCGGACCTCCTTCAAATCCATATCTAAATAATCCAACGTTATTTATTGGAGGTAAAGAAATCGACGCTTCCTCCAAAGGGTCTACTTTTTGGCCAACTCTACACTCTTTACTTTCCGCAGGAATAAATTTCCAGGGAAAAACAATCATGCTAAGCATCAACATAAAAACTACTATTGTCAGACCTATGTAACCCTTTTGTTTAATCATTGTGAACAAGTAAACGGCGTATCCTTATGCAATTTAATCATCCCTCCCCAATCAACCAGAGTAAAACCGTCTCTTTTAGGGGTAACTATTTCAGGTTCGTTAACTATAATTGGTTCTTTTAAAGGTTCAAAATATAAACTAAATCTTATTGAGGTATCTGGCTTTGGTAAAACCTCAAGTACTTCTAAATAATCCCTCTGATTTTTGTCCATAAGCCCTACATAATAAAAAGGCGACACTGGCAATTTACTTAACCAATAATCTGTAAAATCTGCTTGTTCTTTTTTATTCAAACCTAATTGCGGAAGCACTCTATTATATAGTGACTCCAATTCAGAATACCTGACCACCCAACCTGTCTCCGGTTTTTCAATTTCCGAATCTAAAATCTTTGATTCATAATATAAATAATCATAGTTTTGAATTTTGAACTTCGAACTTTGAACCTCTAGATTACCGCTAGGGAAAGCTGTAGCAGTCCACCCCTTTTCCTTATCATAAGGTGGATCCGTATATGAAAGTTCACCCTTCGGAATAACCTTCACATTAACAAGTTGCTTTCTTTCCGGATAAAGATAAACCGCCGGTTTACAATGAATTCCCCAAAGTTTCTCACCCCTTAGAAGAAACCACTCCAGCTGTAACTGTTCTTTTTTCTGGCTGCTTGCCTGAGTCGGTATAAAAACACTGCTCTTCCCAACTTCCGTATCAATTCCGCAAATAAATATTTCTCCCTCCGTATATCCTTTTTCTTTATCATCAAAAATCCGTCTGTCCTGGTAGATATCCATCATGTAAACTGCATCATCACCAATCCCTCTGATAGTAGAAGGATCATTATTTGCAAAAAGTAGTATCCCCATATTTCGAAGATACTTCCTGCCCTTTCCTGGTAAATCCATTTCCCCCCATCTGCTCGGATAATATGCGTCATATCCTGGTTTCTCCGGCAAAACCCCTAAATTAACTGTGTGGGTGTAACTGGTTGCCTCAGCTCCACCCAAGAATAACCAACCCGCCGGAGTTGTTTTTTTAGAAGTGGGAACATTAGTTCTAATTAATACAAAATTGGATTTCTCATCAGGATCAGGACCGCCATAAATCGGATCATTTCCACTAAAATCAGATTCGGCCGGGGTCAGCATATCCTTAATTGCCGGGATGCCCCGGAGCTCTATATCGTAACTGGGAGGAGCTTCCCCAACGGTACAATCCTCTTCATCTTTAAGAGGATGGCCCCAGGGAAAAACAATCATGCTAAGCATCAACATAAAAACTACTATTGTCAGACCTATGTAACCCTTTTGTTTAATCATTGTGAACAAGTAAACGGCGTATCCTTATGCAATTTAATCATCCCTCCCCGACAGTAAATTCACTATATTAATATTATCGTATTTCTCTTTTGTTTCAAAGGTAAATTACTCATTTCCCTTCTACTTGCTTAAAGCTCTTAATCCTCATAAAATTGGAGCTAGACATTTATGATCAGGAAAATTCTCTATATCAGCTTCTTCGCCTTATTTTTAGTCACCCCGCTGCTATTTACAAAACACACCTCCGAACTTTTTGAATACAACAAAATGATGTTTGTCTACGTTCTCACATCAATCATCACTGGCTCCTGGATCCTCCTAATGATCTCTACGAAAAAATTCATCTTTAAAAGATCCCCTCTGGATATTCCGTTGGTACTATTTTTACTCAGCCATATCATCTCAACTATCACCTCAATCGACCCCCACACTTCAATTTGGGGCTATTACTCACGTTCAAATGGTGGCCTTCTCTCAATCATTAGCTATCTACTTCTTTATTGGGCATTTGTCTCCAATTTTCATAAAAATGATGTAATAAATTTCTTAAAAGCTATCGTCTTCTCCGGATTATTAGTCTCTCTTTACGCCATCCCGGAACATTTCGGACTCTCCCCTTCCTGTATAATTCTTACCCAGGAATTCACAGCCTCATGCTGGGTACAAGAAGTCCAAGCTCGCGTCTTTGGAACTCTGGGTCAACCCAATTGGCTAGCAGCACTTCTCGCGATGTTAATCTTCCCCGCATTATATTTTTTCCTCACAGCAAAAACCACACAATCTCGTATCTCTTATCTCGTATCTCTTATCTTAATGTACCTAGCCTTCACTTTCACTTACTCAAGAGGAGCAACATTAGGATTAATAGCCGGTTTTACAGTCTTCGGTATATCGCAGTTTCTAGCCCTCCACCTAAAAACCTCCCACCCCGGGGGTGGAATCCTGGAAACATCGACTCTAAAACTTTTGGGAATAGTTTTACTCATCTTTATTGGAGTTAATATTTATTTTGGATCTGCCTTAACCCATTTTAAACTCGAAAACTCTTTAATTACTGCCCGTCCTGCTATTATCCAACCACCCAGTGGAACCCAACTAGAAAACGGCGGAACTGAATCCGGCCAAATCCGCTTAATAGTTTGGAAAGGGGCAATTGAAATTTTTAAAGCCTACCCAATTTTCGGTTCCGGAGTCGAAACTTTTGCTTATTCTTATTATCAATACCGCCCTAGCGAACACAACTTAGTTTCTGAATGGGATTTTCTATACAACAAAGCCCACAATGAATACTTAAATTATCTCGCCACAACTGGCGCTTTCGGATTTCTCACCTACATGGGAATAATCCTAACTTTCATCATTTTCATCATCCGCAACTACTTCTCAAGCATTAATTCTAAAGACCCTACACCCTACCACCTACTCCCCATAACCTTACTGGCAGGTTACACCAGCTATCTAGTCCAAAATTTCTTCCTGTTCTCTGTTGTTAATGTCTCGGTCCTTTTCTACTTATTTCCTGCCATGACTTTTGTTTTTATAGAAAAAACCTACTCATTATCTGAGAAAAATGTAGTCAGCTCAATAATTCAAAATCTGTTAAACCTAATTAATAGAAACAGCATTACTAAAAATATAGTTCGGTCTTTAGTCGTCTTAATCACCATTGTTTCCCTAACTTCTCTATTTAACCTTTGGGAAGCAGACACTATCTATAAACGTGGTTCAGATTTTAACGATCTTAATAATCCTGGAAAGGCTTATCAATATTTAATAGAGGCTGTCCGCTTAAACTCTGGTGAACCGTTATACCTCTCAGAATTAGGAAATGCCGCTGCATCCTCCTCGATCGCTCTATCAGAAGAAGAAGCCACCACTTCAGCTGAGCTAAAAGATGACGCTCAATTCTTTACCGATTTAGCCTTATCAATCAGCCCTGTAAACACCACGATCAACCGGACCGCTATTAGAACTTACTTTTCTCTAGCCTTAATTGACCCGGAACTCGAAGAAAAAACTATTCAGGTCGTCGACCAATCAATCGCCCTTTCCCCAACTGATCCTAAACTCCTGCACAATAAAGGCATAATCCTCTCCCAATTTAACCGGATAAAAGAAGCCACTGCCAGCTTACAGGAAGCCATCAAAATGAAACCCAATTACCGGGATGCCCGGTTAAGTCTCGCCGATATATACATTAAAAATAATCAAAAGGAGCTTGCTCAATTAGAAATTGATGCCGTGCTAAAACAAATCCCCGGCGACCCCGATGCTCTAAAATTCCAGGAGCAGCTTAAATGAAATCAATAGCCAAAGCCCTGGAAAAGTTTGGAGACATCAAACGCTCAACTAACAACTCCACTGAACACCAAATGTACGGGGTCTACTTGGGTGATACTCTAGGAGACAGCAAGCATTATTCCCTCTACATAAAACTCGCCAAAACAATGCCCCGTCAAACACTAGAAGACGCTCTAAGCTATGTCAAAGACTATCCCAACCCCAAATCCAAAGGCAAGTTATTTATGTGGAAGATAAAAGACCTCAAAAAAACTACCTGAAATTAACAATATTTTTTTGAGAATTAACATGCTAAAATCTCATCCATGCAGCTTGTAATTGCGCCTGATAATAAATTAAGAGTTCAAACCAAACTAGTCAAAAAATTTTCCCCTCGTTATCACCAAATAATTAAGGACATGATCAAACTAACTAAAACTTTCGTCGACCCCGAAGGCGTCGGCTTAGCCTCAACTCAAGTTGGCTTAGATGAACAATTCTTCGTCGCTAAAATGGATGATGAATCCTTCAGGGCTTTTTTTAACCCCAAAATAGTTAAATCCTCAAAAGCAATTAAAGTCTACACAGAAGGCTGCCTTTCCATTCCTAATTACTGGGGAGAAGTAACTAGACATTTGTGGGTCGATGTAGAGTACCAGGATCTCTCCGGCAACACAGTAAAAGAGCGTCTTAAAGGCCTAACCGCCCATATCTATCAACACGAAGTCGATCATTTAAACGGCAAACTCTTCATGGACCACATTCTCGAAGAAAAGAGCAAACTCTACAAAGTAGTCGGCAAAGATAAAACCGGCTCCGACATTTACGAACAAGTACCTCTCTAGCTTCGCTAGAGAATAACCAAGATACAAGAAACAAGTATCCAAAATTTAGACAGAGTCGACGCTTTGCTCATCTTAAAGACAAACTTGTTTACTTGGTGATTGAGATTTGGTTATTGTTTGTTTCTTGTATCTTGTTTCTTGGAGAATTTATGCGAATTATTTTTTTAGGCACTCCCGATTACTTAAACCCGATAATCAGAGTATTAAACGAACACTTTGAGTTAATTGCTGTCGGAACTACCCGCTCCGCGCCTTTAGAAGCCGAAAAATTAAACATCCCAATTCTAAAAATTGACCAGTTTAGCAATGAAACAATCGAACAATTTAACAATCTAAAACCTGATTTATTAGTTGTCGCCTCCTTCGGCAAAATAATCCCCCAAGAAATCCTGGAAATCCCCAGACTAGGCGCCATCAACATTCACCCCTCAAAACTGCCTTTATACCGCGGCCCTTCCCCAATCCAATCTCAACTCCTGAATGGGACAACCGATTCCGCGATCAGCTTTATCCTAATGGACAATAAAATGGATCACGGCCCCTTACTCTACCAGGAGCCTTTTGAAATAAATCCAGCAGATACATTCCAATCACTCCTAACTTCGATGTTCAAAAAAGCAGCCGACATACTCCCGATCCTAATCCAAAGCTTAATCGATAATAAACTCACCCCAATTGACCAGAACCATCCCCAAGCAACCTTCTGCAAAGAAATAGAAAAAGAAGACGGCTACTTCGACATCGAAAACCCACCTTCCTTAGAAATTCTCCATCGCATGATCCGCGCCTTCTATCCCTGGCCCGGCACCTGGACAAAATGGAACGGAAAAATAGTCAAATTCCTACCAAACATGCAACCTGGAACCTCCAACCTGAAACCTTACCTCCTCCAAATGGAAGGCAAATCCCCCACAGACCTAAAATCCTTCCTTAACGGCTATCCCTCATTTCCTTTAAAAAATAACTTATAGTTTAAAATACTCTGTAATTATCGTATAATTCCTTATACATGGACCGACCTAAACACACATTAACGCGTAGAGACTTCTTAATAACCGGTGCTGCAACAGGTATTGCTCTAATTGAAGGCTCAAGTATTGCTCTAGCTAGCGATCTTAAAACAACTATTCAGAAAGGCCCAGAAAATCTATCTCCAATTTATGCTCAGATTCTGAATCCACTGGATGCAGTAAAAAAACTGGAAGCGGAGTTAGGCGATCGACCTCTCACAGTAGGTCAAAGCCAGGAGCTAATTGGTCGTACAGGTGAATGGCTTGCAGGTAGAAAAGATGGTGTGCTACCAAAACCTGAATTTCTTGCAGCAAACACCTATGTATTAACACACGGGGAAGGTACCAATGTGAAACCTGCAAAAGATCCTGATGTGGCACTCCAGGACCATCCTGTTGTCAACAACTTCTTCGAAAGCTATCGGAACAAGGAGTATTCGGATGCTTTCGCTCAAAAGTTGGTGGATTTATACTATGAGGATTTTTTAGGGGCAGTACCCGGAAACACTTTCGGAGCTTTTATAAACTTGGACCATGCTAACAATCCCCTCGCCTACAGCGGGAGAGAAATCACTAATCGATATCAATATATAGGGACCGATGCTAACCCCATCAGGTATCCAATAACCCCCGTTACATTACTCAGATCAGTCAATCTACACGAAAACTTCCACCTAGCAACTTGGCGCGAGTTCAGTCCCCTCGACCCCGACATTATTCAATATTTAAAAAGAAACTATCGTGGCGACACCTCCGCAATTACAATTGACGGAGCTCAGGACAATTTTAAAGCTCTTATAGAAGTTGCGAAAGAGGGAGGTGCCCCTGTGGTCGCAATAGAAAACAGATTTAACGAATTTAGTACTGATCATCAGGGCATAAGACTCTCTCAGGATGGTGAGCTACCATTTTGGGTGGGTTACGGACAAACCCCTTTAGCTCATTTTAATTTTCGCCAGGTATTAGAACAATCCGGACTACCCCTTCCGGAATTTAGCCAACTATTCCATGGCAATAAATTAAAAGAGTTCTACAGAGAGATAGCATTAGGAGCACAAGTGAGCGAAACTCATCCCGTAAAGATATTTGATGAATCAGCTAAAATACAGGATATACTCGATCTGGCTATCCCAATGTTCGCATGGTGGAAATTTCCTGTATGGAATCCTACAAGTCCAAATCAACCTGACATCAGAACACATTTCCCGGGTGTATTGCGACAGATAGTTTAAGTAGAAGTTACAGTAGAGGTTTCAGTTTTCGCAGCAACCCAAACTGGTTTAACAATTCTTAAACATTTTGTACAGAATTTATTTCCTTTAAAGGCGTGGAGATTTGGTTTTTGAACATTCTTATGAATTTGAGCACGTAATGGCCACTCAGAAGCTCCAGACGAACCCTTCTGATGTCTTGACCATGATCTGATTGTTGATCCTTTACTGCAAAGCGCACATACTGCCATAAGTAATTCCCTTTCAACTCGCTATGCGGTAGAATATCATAATTCTGCCTAAATGGCAAAGCACAAATTTATAAATCATGGTTGAATATTTACTAGCAGCATCCATCATCATTTTAATATTTTCAGTCATAGTCCACGAAGTAATGCATGGCTATGTCGCCTTGCTGTTTGGAGATAGCACTGCGCAGCGAGCCGGCCGTCTAACCTTAAACCCCATCCCCCACATTGATCCAATAGGCACACTCCTCCTTCCCGCCTTTCTGTTGATAGTCCCATTCCTAACCGGAACTCCTTTGGGATTCTTAATCGCCTGGGCCAAACCCGTACCTGTAAATCCATTAAATTTCACTGACTTAAGAAGAGGAGAAATCCTGGTCTCGTTAGCCGGGGTCTTAGCCAATTTCGCTCTAGCTCTGGTTTTCGCAGTCCTTTACCACATCTCAAACGCTATCATGCCCAACCAATTAGCCTTAGGCATCTTCGAATTCGGAGTCCAAATTAACTTAGTTCTCGCAGTTTTTAACTTACTACCAATCCCTCCTTTAGATGGATCAAAAGTTCTAATTGCCCTTCTTCCATACGAAGCCGCCCGAAGATTTGAACAGGTGTCTATGCAATACGGCTTCTTCCTGATCATCTTACTTTTATACCTAAATGTCATCGGAACCATCATGAGTTTCATCATCCCACCCCTCAAAAGTTTACTTGGATTACCTGCATTCTAGGCACAAATACGGCCGATTACCCCCTCCCATAAACCCCAATTAAGTTTGACAAAAATAGCTCTTATTGATACTCTCTAGAAGTTCCTTTGACTAGGAACAAGTGCCCGCAAGGGAACTTGCCTACTTAGCTCGTTAGACATCTTAAGTTGCATTTTTCTCCACATTTTGCAACCTGATAAGGGAGTTCGCGTACTTTGGTACCTTGGGGTAAAAAGTCTGAGTTCCCGCTCTAAGATATCGGGGGAAAACGCTTAAGATCACGGCCAAGTAGGCAGAAATCATTCTAGTCTTTTCGTTTTAACGAGAGCACAATCGCTACAGTAATAAATATTATCCCACCCACCCCAACTATCAACCATCTTGGTAAATCAAGAATATAATTGTAAGTTTGCGGCAATACAGCCAAAACGATACCAGCCACACCAGCATATTTA